>JAGGDZ010000165.1 GCA_024648655.1 Chloroflexota bacterium
TACCAGTTGCCCAGCCTGCGCCGACCGATACGTCCACGCCTGAACCTGAGCCAACCTCTACGCCCACGCCTGAACCTGAGCCAACGGCAACGAATACTCCGCTTGCGGAGGCTGAAACAACCAGCACACCCGTCCCGGTGCCAACTTCGTTGCAGCCCGGTGTTTCTGACAAACCACCCGGAGGCGCTTGTAGCGGAGCGCCACAGCCATTGTCTCCGATGACCGCCTTGGCAAACCTTGCAATGCTTCTTGTCCCCATCGGATTTGCCGGAGGAGCAAGATTGACGGTCCGACGCCGCAATATCAACGCTCGCTAGATTCCGTCGAAAGCCGCTATATACCGGACAAATCTCGCTCTCACACTTTTCCCGCAGCTCTCACACTTCCCGCAGCTCTACCACTCCTGCGCTGCCCAGCGCGTCCGGGTCGTCGTCATCCGGTCCGGTCGGTGGTCCCAAGCGACGCTTGCCGTTCCACTCTTCGATCGCCACCTCCACTAGCGCCGTAACCCCTAGGTCTGCCGAAGGCGGCGTATTATAGTCGTCGCCTACCATTCGCCCTGGGAAATACCTTTGCACCATAGAGTCAAACAACCCGAACTTCTCGTCCTCATCCGTAACCTCTCGTCCCTTGCCGAACAGCACCACGCTGCGATAGTTCATAGAATGGTTCATAGCCTTCCGCGAATACACCAGCCCATCCGTTAGCGTTACCGTGACGCATACCGGCGCCCCACTCGCCAGCACCCTCATCGCGCGGCTGCGTATCGACCCATGCAGGTAAATCGACTCCGGCACACCCTTGTCATAGTGGTACGACAGCGGTATTACGTAGGGAATTCCGTCTTCCACGAAACCAACGTGCGCCACCATACCCTGCGCCAGTATCTCCGACGCCTGCTCCGGCACAGCCCGCTCCGGGTGGTTGCGTATCCTCGTGCGCTCAGTCCTTTGCACTGCGTCCCTCCATAAACAACGAAGCCCCGACTCGCTTCAGTCAGGGCTTCGTGTCCAAACCTTAATTCCATCTTCTAATGACAATCCGATGAACGGCGCGCTTCAGCCTTCCTAAGAATTGATAGCTGACGCCCCATAGCATCTTAAGCTACAGGCTGTTGCACCACATCTGCCAGCTTTGCGTGGGCATCCCGCAGCAATCCCTCGGTCTCGTCCCATCCAATGCAGGCGTCCGTAACCGACACGCCATACTCCAGTTCCTCCAGTGAGCCGTTAATGCTCTGGCTGCCGGGGTTCAAGTTGCTCTCCAGCATACAGCCTATGATGTCCGTATTCCCAGCCACGCGCTGCTCGATGATGGAGTTCAGGGCAATGTTCTGCAGCGTATGGTCCTTGTTCGAGTTTCCGTGGCTGCAATCCACCAGCAGTTGAGACGGCACACCTGCCTTGTTCAGCAACTCTTGGGCAGCCTCGATCGCCTCAGCGCCGAAATTCGGCCCGCTCCTGCCACCGCGCAGCACCAGATGACCGTAAGGGTTGCCGTTAGTATGCACAATGCATGTCTGGCCGAAGTGGTCTATTCCCAGAAAAGCGTGTGCCGACTGCGCCGAAGTCATCGCGTCCACAGCTATCTGAGCATCGCCGTCAGTGCCGTTCTTGAACCCCACCGGCATACTTAGCCCGCTCGCCATCTGCCGATGCGTCTGGCTCTCCGTCGTGCGCGCTCCGATAGCCGCCCACGAAATCAACCCCGCAAGGTACTGTGGCACGATGGGATCTAGGAACTCCGTCGCTGTGTAGATACCCATCTCGCCAACCTTCAGAAGCAGTCGCCGCGCTCGTCGCAGCCCCTCTCCGATGTCGAACGTGTCGTCTAGGTACGGATCGTAGATCATACCCTTCCAGCCTACCGTTGTGCGCGGCTTCTCGAAATAGACTCGCATCACCAACAGAATGCGGTCTCCAAGCTCTTCTTGAAGCGCCTTCAGACGGCTCGCGTACTCCATGCAGGACTCTTCATCGTGGACCGAGCACGGCCCGGTGATGACCATGAATCGCGAATCCTCGCCTCGAAGCACTGCCTGAATCTGTCGTCTGCCCTCAAGTACCACTGCCTCGACATCCGGGGTCAGTGGAAGTTCTTCAACAAGTCCGACTGGGCTGATAAGGGGTTCTGTACTTGCCACGTTCACGTCCCTCGCTGGTGATGGTTGCATTTTGGATGCCTCTCTTTCATTTCTCCCTGCAATTACCGCTTATCTCAAATTATCCCAAACTGTTGTCGCCAATTCACCGATGAACTTATAGCTGCCATCTTCCAATCTGAACTCTGCAATTTCCTCCGACAAACAAAAACCCCAGCCCATTGTCGGCTGGGGTTCGAGTGTGCTGCGGGATTCTATCGCTCTGCGTCCTGTCGATTAAGACGCCAAACCTCTGCCGACCGTATTTCTGTCGGTAAAGTAATAATAAGCGTAGAACCAAAAGGGATTTGCGTTAATCATCCCACCGAGTATCCCACACCACTTTGCGGCGTGTCAACAGTTTTACAGTTTTATCGGCAGACTGAAACGCTTTCACAAATCCCCGAAAGTAAGACAATCGCAAGAATCCAGCTGCAATTTTTCAATCGTCATTAGTATGTTGAAAAGTATCCGATAGATAGTGCAATCTTATGGGATGAGCGTGAGGGGCGAGTCGTCCGTCATTAGGCGAGCGCTATGTTGCCGACCGCTTTAACCCTCACCCGCGTGGCGTTGCTCGGCACATAGGTTAGCGGCACCTCCTCTACATCCACAACCTCGATCGATGCGCGGTCTGCGCCCGCTGCTTCTGCCCGCTCAATCGCCGCAGCCGTGCAGTCCGCGATAGCTTCCTCCCTGCTCCCGCTGTCCAGCGCATACACTCGCTCCACCTGACCGCCAACCTGCGCGATTGCGGCGCCTATGGCATTCGCAACCCCGGCATGCTCCGGGCGCACCACACAAGACGCGCCTGTCACTGAATCCCCCACCAGAACACTCCCGCCTCCGACCAGTACCACCGGCACATCTGCCTGGCTCAGCTTGACTCGGTCCACCGCGCTCTCCACCTGTGTCTGAATCTGCGCCATGCCCTGCCGCACCAGTTCCGCTTCCAGCCCTTCTACCAGCCTACCGTCACCTATGGCAACCCTGCCGTCGGCAACAGCCAGGTCCGTGGTCGTAATAGTAGTTCCACCAAAGACTATCGCCTCACCGGTCAATCGATAGCCTACGCTCCCCGGACCAATCCGCAGCGGCTCCCTCTCAATGATCGTGCCACCACCCAGAGCGATAGATACCGTATCCGGCATCCTGAAGCTCGTGCGCACTCCAGCGAGATATACCGCTACCGACGACTCTCTTGGGAAGCCTTTGACCAACGCTCCGACATCTGTCGATGTGCCTCCTACGTCAACCACAATCCCGTCGGTGACACCCGACAAATACGCTGCCCCACGCATGCTGTTCGTCGGACCTGACGAAATTGTCAGCACTGGAAATTGGGACGCAAACGACGTGTCCATCAGCGTCCCATCATTCTGGCTCATGTACAGCGGAGCGCGAATGCCCAGCAATTCCAGGGCGCTCTCTATGCCCCGAATAGTCGTCTCCGCCGTTTCTCCGAGGCAGGCGTTCAACACGGCGGCATTCTCCCGCTCCAACAGCCCCATACGTCCGTTCTCGTGCGACATGCAGACTCGAACATCGGGAGATACTCCCTTAATGATCGCCGCCGCCTCTCTCTCATGTGTCGGATCAACGGGCGAAAACACGCCACATATCGCGATAGCACTCACGCCCCGGCTTCTTATCTCCTTGGCAGCGTCCCTGATGCCCACACGGTCGAGAGGCGAAATCTCCCGTCCGTCAAATTCGTTGCCCCCTCTCACCATATAGGTATGATCGCCGATCGCTTCCCTGAAATCATCGGGACAATCAACCAGCGGTGGCAGCAGTTGAGTCGCGGGCATCGACAGCCGGAGCACGGCGGTCGGGGACAAGCCCCTCTTTTCCAGAAGAGCATTCGTAAAATGAGTTGTTCCCACCATCACTGCATCAATCTTCCGCCTGGAGGAATCCTGTTTGAGCAGTTCCGAAACTGAATTCACTATGCCACTCGTCACATCCTCCGTCGTGGGCACTTTCACCGCCCCGGAAAGCCGGCGCCCATCCATCAGAACGGCGTCAGTATTGGTGCCGCCTACATCCACGCCCACGAACATAACAAATACCTTACACTTTCAAGGGAATATAGTCCGTTTCGTAGCCAAACGCTTGTGGCCCCGCAGTAGCCAAGCCCGCCGGCGTAGTCCAAAGCTTGGGCGCCGGGAATCCGAGTATGGTAATCCGCAGTCCGTACCGCATCAACTCGGTGGTAACCGGCTCACCTAAGTCGGACGCAACCGCACAAATGAGGTCCGGCACAGTGCAGACTATCTCACCGTCTTGCCGTGCAATTAGGTTCTCGTTCTGAAAGTCAATCACCATCCGCTGCCCGGTGAACGAGTCCAGCCCATCTATCGTAACCGTGCCTCTGGCGAATCCCGCCGTTGTCCGCCTGTCCAGGTCAACCACCTTCCCGCTAAACAGCATCCTGCCCGGGCATGTCGCCAGTATTGCTTCCAGCGGGTCGCTCCCGTCGCTGTGAGCCTGCCGAACCGCGCGCCCCAGATCGCGCGCAAGCGTCAGCGTGTGGGGTATGGCGGTGCGCCTGACTTGCTCTGCGCTCATCGGCGCAACCGCGTAGCACGCGACGCACCCCATCTGAATGGTAGTAGCCCTTGCCAGCCGTTCAGCCCAGCGGGGCGTTATAGTCTCCCTGATAATAACGGAATTACCCTTCTCATCGGAGATAGCCATAGGACAACAGGGCACCCCATAAACAAAGAAAGTCTTCATCTGAAACTCAGGAAACGCCCGCCCCATTCCGTCCGCGTCCACAATTGGAATGCCCGCCATAGCCGCGGGAATCAGCGGCTCTACGGAGTTGCTCCCACCAATTTCATTAGAGATTAGGGCAGTGGCTTTTTCGCCGGTGTAATCCTCTATGGCGCGCAGAGCATGGTAGGATTGAATATCGCGAATCTTTTCGATGCCGACTGTGGGCGCGCCGATTCCTCCGACGCACACCACCTTCGCGTCCTCAGGTAGCTCTTCCGGCGAAAGCACGCTGACCGGTCCGTACTTTCTGATTGCCTGTCGCGCTCTCAGTTGTCCAATGTACGGGTTGCCCCCGCCGCCTGTGCCTAGGATACCTGCGCCGATGGCGATAGGAGCTAGGTCATCTTCCGTAACTTGCCACATCGATGTCTGTCCCGCCTGCTCAGATTGAATTGCGCTGAAGTGTATTCAAGGTCATCACTACTGTCAATTTCCTGCCTTATGCTACCTTATGCTAAATGTAAGGTCAGGTGCTACTTCCCAACGGACGGAGATTGTGAGGAGTCCCTGTACGTTGTCAAGGATAATCGGCTCATACCAGCCATTCCCGTCAATCTGAGTCTTGACTAAACCGGAAAAGTAGGCGATTATACCTGTAATGAAAAAGAACAGGGTATCAAGACCTATGTAGGAGAGGGAACATGGCGACTAACGGCAACGGACATCACGAAAAGACGGTGGTAGTCTTGCAGCTTTCCGGCGGCAATGATGCCCTGAACACGGTCATTCCGTACAATGACGGGCAGTATTATGACAATAGGCCTTTCGTCAACATCCCACAGGACCAGGTGCTGAAACTCGACGACAAGCTCGGCTTGAACCCCGCCTTGGCGCCCATCAAGGCACTCTGGGATGAAGGCAATGTCCCGCTCATCAATGGCGTCGGTTATCCTAGTCCCAACCGCTCGCACTTCCGCTCCATGGACGTGTGGCACACTGCCGAAAGCGAAGAGGTCGGCGAAGACGGCTGGCTCGGTAGGGCTATCCGCGAGCTGGACCCGCAGGCCGAGAATGTGCTAACGGGCGTCAATTTCGGTCGGGGCCTACCGCGCGCGCTGTATGCCAAGGGCGTTCCGGTAGCGTCAGTCGGCAACCTTGAAACCTATGGCCTGTTCCCGGACATCAAGGACGAAGCCGCGCGCAACCTCGCGCTTGAGGCGTTCACCCAGATGTACGGTGGTAGCGGGCGCGATGTCATCGCCAATTTTATCTCGCAGACCGGAACCGATGCGCTCAAAGGTGCCGACATCCTGCGAGTTGCCCCGCAGCGCTACTCCTCCAGCATCGAGTACGCGGACAACCCCATTGCCGATAACATGAAGTCCATCGCTCAGGTGATGACCGCCGGCCTTGGCACGCGCGTCTATTACACTCAGCACGGCAGTTTCGACACACACGCATCCGAGTTGACCAGCCACGCCAAACTCTGGCAGGATGTCTCCGGCGCAGTCGGCGACTTCATGGACGACATGAAGGAACATGACATGGATAAGGATGTCGTGGTGCTGCTCTTCTCCGAGTTCGGCAGGCGCATCAAGGACAACGGCGCCGGCACTGACCACGGCTCCGGCGGCGTGGCGTTCGTGATAGGAGGCGACGTCAACGGCGGCATGTACGGCGACTTCCCGTCGCTTGATGACGACAAGCAGTTGGAAGGCGACCTGCACTTCAGCAACGACTTCCGCAGCACCTACTCTACCATCGCCGAGCGATGGCTGGGCATCGACCCCATCGTAACCACCAACGGCCAGTACGAGCAGTTCGACTTCATCTCGAAGTAAGTCACACAACATAATGAAACAAAGGGGCTGCCTGCTTCATTCTGCAGGCAGCCCTTTCGCTTTGTCCTTGAG
>JAGGDZ010000072.1 GCA_024648655.1 Chloroflexota bacterium
GCTCGTAGCGTGTCAAGGAGGCTTCGCGATCACTGTCCACCGCTGGTGGTCCGACTTGCGGCAAGCCGAGTTTCCCACTGCCACGTTTCAGATCATTCAATGGTGACGTGTGGAAACGCATGGCGCTGTTCCCACGTTGTGCGAATTCTGCACGAAACTACGCCCACTCACCCCGGTCAGCAACTCCTGGGTGTGGTCAACTGTTGCTTTTGGATTTCGTAGCCTTAGCCTCGTAATGTTTCCTGATCAAGGAGTTAGGAATTACAGGATTCCTGAGTGATACGCGGCCACGACCCTGTCTGACCCTTGACCAAGGAGTACCAGCCGCGTGGGTCATTGCCGACAGATCAAGTCCCGAGAGGTCTCTGTACTTTCTCCAGACCTGATGGATGAGGTCCTCCTCGTATTCATCGAAGCCATCAGTGTCAACGTAACTGATCGGCTCTCTGATTGGCGAACCGCCATATCGCTTGAGACTCCTATAGACATCGCCTATGACTGGCCCATACATCCAGGCCTCTATCCGTTGGTGAATCAACGGACGGCCATAGAGCCCAAGCATCCAGGCGTGACAGAGATAGGTCAGTTTCAGGACTTGCATCGGCGTGACAGCACGGCCCTCCTCGTGCGCACGTCTGATTAGCTCATTTGCCACGCTTCTGGCGTCGCTGGCCATGGTCTGCTTCCTGTTTATCTCCGGCAACATAAGCCAATTGGCTTAGAGGTCAATTTCGATTCAGCATCATCTCTCTTGGCAGTAGCACTCTGCGGTTCATATTGGAGGGCATCCACTGCCTAGCTACTGATTCAAGCTGTCAAAGGTAGTTACGAGGTGGTGGGAGTCGTTCAGTTTGCTGTGGGTGCTCAGATTGTCTGGACAGCATTTAGAAGAGGTCGCATGTGGTTCAAAAATGCCTTCGCTCGGGTATAAGCATCGTCTGCTGTTGTCTGATCGATACTAGCCGTCAGGGAATAGTCGGCGTCTTTGCGAAGTTCATATAACTTGCTGAGTTCTTTACCCCACTTCGCGCAAACCTGGCCAGTCTTTACCAGTTCCAGTCCAAACGCCCTGCGCAACTGCCGATGGCTCTTTATCTGCATTTGCCTGCTGTGCAGAAGAACGGCTTGGGCGGCATATTTAATTGCATAATAGTATCTGGACACAGCTATCCGATAGAAGCCGTTCAGGTGGCAGAGTCGTGCTGCCTCCAGACTCTCCTCAGCAAGTTGCCGGAATGCTCCAGTGGCACTTACTGTCATATGATTTTGACTCCTGCGTCAATCGCTGGCCAGAAAAGAGGGTCTTTGTGTTGCCTGATCTCATCCACCTCCGAAGAGGTCCGAACGGTTATGGACGGAGCGACGAAGTAATCGGACATATCAAGTTCAAGGCCGATGTCACTGACTTGGTGCGCCACAGAGCCATCATCTTCGCAGATGACAACGAGTGTGTTCAGTTCCAGATCACTATGGGCAAAGCCCTCAGCCCGTGGCCCGTAAACGATAATCTGCTCAACGCAGTCCGGGAATTGCTCCTGAAGCTGTATGCAATACGCCTCAAGCCACGCCGCTTCAACCTCGGTCAATGCCAGCGTGGACGAAGGCCATTCCTTGTCCTCAGGGATGATTCGGACCTGAACTTCGTAATCTCCAATTTTGATGGGCCGTTCGACGCTGGAAAAGCGACCAGTCGGGTGTTCGGCGGTCATGGTATCTGCCCTTCCTTCATATCCCAATTAAAGCGTAATCGGTCCCTTACACCAGAGAGTGTCTAACTGCTGCACAAAAGGCTGATACCGATTGAGCATCCGTCAGAGACTCCAGTATACGGAACCACCTACTAATATAGTAGCACTGATTTGGTCTCTGCCTTAAATTCCGGTGCGACGTAACTCGTGCCGCCGGCAAGGTAAAGCCTTACATGGATGAAAAGAACAAGCGTTCACATATCCTCGTTCGCGTAATTGTATGACATCCGACGGGGTGTTGCAACGAAAAAAGAAATATGCAAAATGTCCTTTGCGCCATTTTTCGGCATGTTGCTAATACGATTACCGTAACCATGTGGCCTTTGCACACGTTATCGCAACTGGAAGGAAAGAGGAGATTCTTGCCAGTTATGAAAAAAGTAGTGGCGTGGAATGCCTTCGGTTCCAGTGCCTTTAGAGATAGAATACCCTGCCTATCTCCGCATGCGTGCCCGCGCTCGCCGCAAGCGCTCCTCTCTGCTGCGTTGCGAAGCTGTGAGGTCACGTCAATGTGTGTGCAAACGAGATCAGGCGGCGACCTTCTCCGGCTCCGTTTCTATGACGATTCCATCCTTGTAGACGGTGCCCTGGTGAACGTCCTTCATCAATTCCGGCGCTTTCAGCCTCCTGAACCTGCTCTCCGCCACCATCAGCATCTTCCAGATCACAACTATCGCCCTGTCCACCCTCTTGAACCTCTTCGCCGCGTCAGTGCGCAGCCTCAATGCCGCAAACGGCGACTCCACGACATTCGTAGTCCTCAGATGCCTCCAGTCCTCGGCTGGGAAGTCGTAGAACGTCACCATCCGCTCCCAGTCACGCTCCAGAGTCTCGGCAGCCGCATCGTAGGAGCGTTCACGACACCAGTCGGTAAACACCGACTTCAGGTGCTCAGCGCACCTACCACAAGCAGTATCGCCGCCTTCTCACGCTCAAGCCCCGCCTTCACGTACACCCCGTCCACCCACACATACACTACTTCCAGCTCATCGAGACGACGTGCCCGCCACTCCGCAAGCTCCCCGTTCCACCTGTCTTTCAGTCGCGCCACCGTCGCCGCCGACAGCGGTGCATCCTCGCCAAGCAACCCTCGCAGCGCCAGGTCGAAGTCGCCCTCTGACAGACCATGAAGATACAACTGCGGTATCAGATCGGACACCTTCGCCGTCCTCTTGGCGAACAGCGGCAATAGCCTGCT
>JAGGDZ010000520.1 GCA_024648655.1 Chloroflexota bacterium
CACCAATCCATTGGCAGCAAATCCCGAGGATGTGGCGCGCTTCTTTGTAGACTTGGCAACTTACCCAAGCCCAAAGAGCGGCGTAATGCTGTCTATGGGCACGATAGCGCTCTACAAGAGCGCGGTGAACAAGAAGTACATAGATTCCGGAAAGCCCTCACCCACCAATCATCCCGTGGTGCGCGCTACGCTCAAGGGGTTGATGCGTGTCAGAGGCGCCGCGTGCCGCCAAGTGGAAGCGCTGCGTGAGTACGACATCGAAGCGATGCTGACAGCATGTCCTGATACTGTCATTGGTCAGAGAGACGCAGCCATCATTGCTGTCGGCTTCGCCGGAGCCTTGCGGCGTTCGGAAATATGTGAATTGAAGGTAGAGGATGTCAAGTTTATCGAGCCTTCGCTTGGGATGCCGCCCGATAGGATGTTTATCACAATCCGCCGCTCCAAGACCGACCAGGAAGCGAGAGGGCAGAGAATAGCGATAATCGATGGGCACAACATTCGTCCCGTGCAACGTCTGAAGGTGTGGCTCACAATCTCCGGCATCGAGGACGGGCCCCTCTTCCAGACGATGAAACGCGGTGGACACTTGCGAGGCAATCCCATGCACCACAGCGACATTCCTCGCATCGTCAAACACTACGCCGCATTGACTGGCTTGGACCCAAGAGGAATAGCCGGACATTCGCTGAGGGCGGGTTTCATTACCAGCGCCGCGGTGCATCATGCGAGATTAGATAAGATAATGGCCGTCAGTCGGCATACCAATCCCACTACCGTGATGCGCTACATCCGAGATGCCGACGCATTCGCAGACCACGCGGGGCAAGGTTTCCTATAAGTAATAGGATTCACTCCGTATCTACCGTTGCCGCTGATGAGGTTCACCCGGAATACAAGCTGATGCGATGTCTCAGGTCTATGTGAGCTCTGTTATGAAGCTCGACGAGCCGTCTCTGCCGGGTCGAAAACGGATAGTCGCCTGCGTATGATAAAATGAACCACACTCCAACCTACAGCGAGGGCGATATGGACACAGAACGCACTATCATCAACAAGGTACTATCGGCTGGCAATCCTCTGTCTGAATGGAAGGTAAAAGTCCACTGTGGCATAGGGGCAGGGTATCACGAAGCTTTCGTTGTGGACAATGAATCGGACGAAGGCAAGTACGTGTGCGCCGTGCTGAACTCCACGCTGGCGCGCTGGTTCGCGCTGCACGCGCGATCCGCCGTACACTCCAAATCATCGGGCATAAAAGACATGCCGATACCGAAAATTGGCTTAGCGGCGCAGCGTGAGATTGTCGATTATGTGGACGAAATACTATCTGTTAAAACGGCGGACCCGTGGGCGAACACCTTTCATTTGGAGATTGCAATCAACGACCGTGTATATGAGATGTATGGGTTAACGGAAGAAGAGGGCACGATGATAGAACGCAGCTTGGGATTGATACACCAGACTGACGAGAAAGAAGACGCCGCTCTTCTTCGCGCTATGGAAGAAGTCGCTGATGAAGAAACTGTCGGCTTTGAAGAGGTCGAGAAAATACTAAGAGAGTGGGATGAAGATAGATACCAAGCGCAGTTTCACCCGCGACATGAGGCGAGTAAGAAATACGGCTGTCAGGCGTAGAGTAGAGCGTAAGCTCAGGGAAATGCAGAGTGCATCAAATATCACGGAAATATCCGACATTCGCAGAGTCAATTCGGAGCGTGGAAGCTACTACCGCGTAAGAGTGGGCGACTATCGCATAGGATTTGCCGTAGAGGGCGATGTGGCAGTGCTCTACAGACTCCTGCCCCGAGACGAGATATACCGGCGCTGTCCAGGACAGCCGCAGTAATATACGCAACAGACCTCCTGCTAACAGCAGTCCACCATGAACATCCTCCACGCCACCACAGAACCTGACTTGCTCACGCGCCTCAAGCAGATGCTCGGCAGCGCCAACCGCGCTGACATCGCCGTAGGCTACTTCTTCGTATCTGGCTTCGGCGAAGTGGCAGTCGTGGAACCCCGAGATTGCCGCAGCGTTCGCATGGCGTCTCCGGCCCAGCGCCCGCTCCTATGTCCTCAAGCACACGCCAGTCCGGAAGTCCTCGGATACATCCGGGCCTAGAATCTGCCGAATCTCGCTTTCCATCACCCGACTTAAACCGAGGATGTCTGCCGGCAGCTCGTCCGGAGCAAGTCCCCTGGCGCGTGCGACGTTGCGGGCTGCTTTCAGGAATATCACGGGGTCGCTTTCGGCGAGCGCTGCCTTCAGGTACTCATTT
>JAGGDZ010000100.1 GCA_024648655.1 Chloroflexota bacterium
AGTCTGTGGTGCCGTTCATGGTTACGCCGGGTTCGGAACAGGTGCGGGCGACCATCGAGCGCGACGGGCAGATGTCCTCATTGCTTGACATCCAAGCCACCGTTCTGGCAAACGCATGCGGGCCATGCATCGGCCAGTGGCGGCGTTCCCAGGACGCAAACGCACAACCGAATACCATCGTTACCTCCTACAACCGCAACTTCCCGCGCCGCAACGATGGCGCGCCCACAACGATGAACTTCATCGGCAGCCCTGAGATTGTTACGGCTATGGCAATCGCTGGCAGCCTGTCCTTTAACCCGCTCACGGACACCTTGAAGGATGGTGACGGCAACGAGTTCATGTTCCAGCCACCGAAAACCGCGCCGGAGGTGCCTGAGCAGGCATTCGCGAGCGGCGCTTCCGTATATGAGCCGCCGCCCGCCGATGGCAGCGAAATCGAACTTGCCGTTGCCCCTGACAGTGAGCGCATCCAGCTGATGCAGCCCTGGCCCGCGTGGGACGGCAGCGACTTCACCGACATGCCCGTCCTGATGAAAACACAGGGCAAGACCACCACCGACCACATCTCCCCGGCAGGTCCTTGGCTGCGCTATCGTGGACACCTCGACAGGTTCAGCGACAACATGTTCATGGGCGCGACCAACGCCTACACCGGAGACGCAGGCACCGGCAAGAACGTCATTACCGACGAAGAAGGCAGGGCAATCTCAGCGATTGCGCGTAGCTACCAGTCGCAAGGTGTCAAATGGGTCGTCGTGGGTGACGACAACTACGGCGAGGGCAGCAGCCGTGAACACGCCGCATTGTCTCCCCGCCTGCTGGGTGGGGCAGCGGTCATCGCTCGTAGTTTCGCTCGCATCCACGAGTCAAACCTCAAGAAGCAAGGATTGCTCGCCCTCACCTTCCAGCACGCGGCTGACTACGACAGAATTCTCGAAGACGACCGCATCGACCTCGTAGGACTGGCGGACCTCGCCCCCGGCAAGCCTGTAGAATGCGTCGTTTCCCACGCCGACGGCACATCCGAGACATTGCGGCTCAACCACACATTCGGCGAGTCCCAGCTCGAATGGTTCCGCCTAGGTTCAGCCCTCAACCTCTTCCACAAGTAACCATCGCTGTAGTTATTCCTGCGAAGGCAGAAATCCAGCGCAAATGAATAGGGGCAACCGATCAGGTCGCCCCTATTCTCTTTACACTATCCATCCCGTCCATCGATGTTAGTTCTCTACTCCGGCCCGGTCCCAACCCAGCCACCCTGAGAGATGTCGATCATCACGCCGTCCGGCCCCCCGTATTTCGTCTCCACATTCCGTCCATGACTTGGCGCACCCATTCCACCGTGCAGCGCCTCGTTAACATCATCCATAGGATAGGCTTCAGCCGCCTTCATTCGTGCGTCCGCGTCTGCCGCATCTTCCACCTGAAATCCTATGTGATGAATGCCGCTGTATTCGCTATCCACATCCCCCGACACCACATCGTTCTTGAACTTCAGAATAGCCATGTTGACATTGCCGTCGCTGAGGTAATACCCATCCGCATTCGCGCTTGTAACCTTGCCCACTTCCTCAAGCCCAAGGACATCCTTATAAAACGCCGCCGTCTTGTCCGGGTCCTGCGATGAAATTGCTATATGCTTAATCTTTGCCATGACTTCCTCCCTGTCTCTGTGCTTGCCTCTATGTACTTTGTGTTTAGTTTTCGGTAAGAACACCACTGCCAATATATGGACGCAAGAGACAATTGTCAATTCAGTCTGGAATACAGTAATCTCTTGGTGGATATTCGTTCGCGACTCACTACCTTCTAACCTTCTTTCATTGTAAAATACATCCACAAAATGTTCGATTTCCGGAGAGCAAATGCGGTGCCCATATTGCCGGCGTGAAACCGTAGCGAGCGCGGTCTTCTGTAATCATTGTGGAACGCAGCTCCAAAATATCTGCGCCAACTGCGATACCGTCAACCCGATTGACAGCAACTTTTGTAGTCGCTGCGGTTCAAATCTCTCTGCTGACTCGCAACAGTCGAATGCGCCGGCCTACCATGAGTCACTCGCAAGCTCGACTACTCACTCTACGGCGTGTCCGCGCTGCCACAAGGTCAACGAAGCGGGTTCCGCTTACTGCTACTCATGCGGGCTGCCTCTGGATGAAATCGCCGATTCATCTCAACCTTCAACCATGCAGTCTCCGCAATACTCCGCGCAAGCCCCTACTGAAATGCATCATCCAAGTCAGGCTTACGCCGGACAGCCTGCCGGCTTCTGGATTCGGCTTGTGGCTGTGCTGATAGACAGTACGATTGTTATCCTGATTAGCTTGCTTCTGGCAGGTGTGTTGCCTGGAGTCTCCATTTCGGATTACCTCACCTATTTTTCGCTGGATTGGGAGGCGGAGGCGGCAACGCCAGTCTGGTTCGATATATTAGATTTGGGGATGAACGCGATGTACTCCGCAGTGCTCGTATCGGTGTGGGCAGCGACAATCGGCAAATCAGTCTTCGGACTTCGGGTGTCGCGTCCAGATGGCGGCAAAGTCGGCTTCGGCAGGGCGCTTGCAAGATGGGCGTGCTACTTCCTTTCACTTATCACGCTCGGCATAGGATTCTTAATGATTGCCTTCCGCAAGGACAAGCGTGGCTTACACGACCTGATTTGCGACACTGTGGTAGTCAAGCGGTAAGGTCGTCGCGCCGTGGAGTTAGTGACCTATCCTTTGCTCGCCCTTGCGCCCGCAGTCTTCTGGTTCTGGCTCTTCGCGCGCAAGGATACTTATCGCCCAGAGCCAAAAAGGCTCATAGCCATCACTTTCTTCCTGGGCATGCTGTCCACCATACCGGCGGGAATCCTAAACTTCATCTTCCTTGATGAGCCTTTATTGGACGACATCATGGACGGCGGCGCGGATTTCGCATCAGTGGCGTCGGGCATGCTCTTCGTAGTCGGCCCCGTCGAGGAAACGAGCAAGTTCCTCGCAGTATATTGGGTCGCATACCGCTCGCTGTACTTCGACGAGCCGAGCGACGGACTTGTCTATGCCGCTGCCGCGAGTCTGGGCTTCGCATCGCTGGAGAACCTGATGTATATCCTGGAATTCGGTCCCGCAGTGATGATTGGCAGAGCGCCTCTCAGCACCGTGGCGCATGTCATATTCGGCAGCTTCTGGGGCTACGCGCTGGGAAGGCGAACGCAACACAATTCACACGGCGTCATAGTGATAATCGGCATTGCAGCAGCAGCCTTGGTCCACGGCTTGTTCAATCTGTTCCTATTCGCGTTTCCGCCTGTATCGATAGCCTTAGTGGTCTTGGGCGTATGGTGGACGCTGCGAACTTTCAATTGGGCGCGTCTGGTATCCCCGTTTAGATACAGACGCAACTACCCGCGAATCGCTTGCCCCACCTGCCGCCGCCGCATAAGCGTCATTAGCCGCTACTGCCAGTTCTGCGGAACGCCAGTCCTCACGTATCGCACTGAGATTTACTGTGGCAACTGCGACGCCATCAATCGCCCCGGTGCCGACTACTGCATAAGCTGCGGCGACCGCCTGTTGCGCCAGCCTTAAATCCTTCCCATCATGTGCATCGATGTTAGCCCTCGTCAACTAATCTCCACAGGATGACTCGCCCTGTAGCCCTCGAACCGCGTCGCAATCGCCGAATGCTCCGGCCGCTCCAGTTTCGGGTCGGTGTCCAGCAGCCTCTGCGCCTCCTGCCGCGCCATCCGCATAATATCTAGGTCGGTCAGTCGCGCGACCTTCAGATCGTTCAGCCCGCTTTGCCGCGTCCCCATATACTCCCCTGCCCCTCTGATTCGAAGGTCCTCCTCCGCAATCTCGAACCCGTCCATTGTGCGTTCCAAAATGCGGATGCGCTCGCGCGCCGCCATCCCCGGACTGTCCGACAGCAGCAGGCACTGGCTTGCATGCTCCCCCCTACCCACACGACCTCTGAACTGGTGCAGCTGCGCCAGACCGAACCGGTCCGCCCCATCAATCAGCATCACTGTCGCGTTCGGTATATCTATCCCCACCTCGATGACCGAAGTGGCAACAAGAATGTCGATTTCGCCAAGTTGAAATCCCCGCATAACGTCCTCGCGCTCATGCTGTTTCACCCTGCCGTGCAGCAGCCCCACCCGCATATCCGGAAACACCAGCTTCGACAGGCGCTCATACTCCTCCGTCGCCGCCCGCGCCTGTATCGCCTCAGATTCCTCGATCAACGGGCAGATAATGAATGCCTGACGGCCCGCCTTCACTTCCTGGCGCACAATAGCATAAGCGTTGTCCCGCTGGTTCGGTGGAACCCGGCGCGTGCGTATCT
>JAGGDZ010000199.1 GCA_024648655.1 Chloroflexota bacterium
CGTAGGGTCACTGTTGCGAAAGAACGGTGTGGAACATATCGGCGGTCGCGCCACTCTCCGCAGCGCGAATAGCATTGCAATCGACGGTTCCGAGCGCGCCATCAGCGCCGATAATGTAATCATCGCGACAGGCGCGCGCGCGCGACATATCCCGGGCATCCCTGTTGATGGCGAGGTAGTGATCACATCGCGCGAGGCTATTGTACTTCGTGAAGTTCCCCGCCGCGTCGTGATCGTGGGTGGCGGTGCGATTGGCGTCGAGTTCGCGGACATCTACCACTCATATGGCTCTCAGGTTACGATTGTTGAGATGCTTCCTAGGCTCATTCCCCTGGAGGATGAGGAAATCAGCCAGCAGCTTGAGCGTGTCTTCCGCCGTCGCGGCATCGAGTACAAGACAGGAGCAATGGTCAAGAGCGTCGTTGTCAGCGATGGCTCCGCCACTGTGGCGGTAACCGACTCAAACGGTAGCGAAACCGAGATCGAGTGCGATAAAGTTCTGGTAGCCATCGGCGTTCAGGGCAACTCGGACGGCATAGGTCTTGAAGCCGCGGGCGTCGATACGGATCGCGGGTTCATCTTAGTGGACGACGAGATGCGCACGAGTGTGCCGGGCGTGTATGCTATCGGAGATGTGACCGGGAAACTGCCTCTCGCGCACGTTGCATCGGCTCAGGGTGTTACGGCTGCCGAGGTGATAGCCGGGCTAAATCCAATGCAGTTAGACTACACACTGATGCCACGCGCGACATATTGCAGGCCTCAGATAGCCAGCTTCGGCTTGACCGAACAACAGGCATCGGACGCCGGATACTCCTACAAAGTAGGTAGATTCCCGATGGCGGCGAGTGGCAAGGCGCTGGCTATGGGTGAGTCAAGTGGCATGGTCAAGCTCGTAGTGGACGATGAGATTGGCGAATTGCTGGGCGCGCATATGATTGGTCCGGAGGCAACCGAGTTGCTAGGGGAAGTGGGGCTTTCGCGCCTTCTGGAAGGCACGACTACCGAACTTGGCTGGTTGGTGCATCCGCATCCGACCATTTCTGAAACAATCAAAGAAGCGGCGTTGGCAGTCGAGGGTGAAGCCATTCACATTTAGAACGAGATAGTCACGCCAATAAGCCCAATAAGCAATGAGGTGAAGTGCCAAAGTGGAATCGACACTAGACAAGCAGCGGTTAGCCGAGTTCTATAGACAGATGCTGCTGATTAGACGATTCGAGGAAGCATGCGGACGCCTTTACATGCAAGGCAAGATTCGTGGCTTCCTGCACCTCTACATCGGGGAAGAAGCCATCGCTGTCGGCACTATGGCGGCGCTCCGCCCGGACGATTATGTAATAGGGCACTACCGCGACCACGGCCATGCGATAGCCAAGGGAATGGACCCCAAGATCGCTATGGCGGAACTGTGTGGCAAGGCAACCGGCAGCAGCGGGGGCAAGGGCGGTTCCATGCACCTGTTCGACGCCAAGAAGAACTTCATGGGAGGCCACGCCATAGTTGGAGGACAGATGCCAATCGCCGCAGGTCTCGCTCTCGCAAGCAAGTACCGCAACGAAGACCGGGTTACCGTGTGCTTCTTCGGTGACGGCGCTGTTAATCAGGGAGAGTTCCATGAGACGCTCAATCTGGCATCGGTATGGAAGCTCCCCCTTCTTTTCCTGCTTGAAAACAATCTCTACGGTATGGGCACGCATGTCGATCGCTCGCGCGCCGGAGGGAGACACATCTATGAGGCAGCGAGCGCCTATGATATTCCCGGAGTACAGATAGACGGCATGGATGTATTAGGCGTCAACGAGTGTGTGTCTGAAACCGTCAAATCAATTCGAAAGGACGGGGGACCGCGGTTCATCGAGGCGATGTGCTACCGCTATCGCGGGCACTCGATGGCTGACCCTACTATGTACCGCGAACGCGACGAGGCGGAGGAGTTGGGCATCAAAGACCCGATAGAAAGCCTGAAGAACTTCATGCTTCAGTTCGAAGTTACGGATGAAGGGGAGCTTGCTGGAATCGCATCAAAAGTTGATGAAGCCGTTAGTGATGCTGTTGAATTCGCCGAGGAAAGCCCTGCTCCTGAAATGGACGCGATGTACACCAACGTTTACGCATAGAGCTGGAGTAAGAAATGGCTGAGATGATTCTCAGAGAGGCCGTCGCCAAGGCGCTCCGTGAAGCGCTGGAAGATGACCGCGTTTTTATTATGGGCGAAGACATCGGAGCATATGGCGGCGCTTACGCCGTAACACGCGGCTTTCTTGACGAGTTCGGGCCTGAGCGAATTATGGACACGCCCATCTCTGAATCCGTAATTGTGGGCGCGGGCGTAGGATCCGCTCTGGCGGGCTTGAAGCCAATCGTAGAGTTGATGACCATCAACTTCAGCTTGGTGGCAATCGACCAAATTGTGAACCACGCTGCAAAGTTGCGCTATATGTCGGATGGTCAGTTCACCGTCCCTCTTATCATCCGCACCGTAACCGGAGGGGGAGGACAACTCGCCGCCACCCACTCGCAGAGTTTCGAGAACTGGTACGCCTCTGTCCCAGGTCTAAAGGTCGCCGTGCCTGCAACTCCCTATGATGTTCTGGGGCTGTTTCGCGCTGCTATGAAGGATGATAATCCTGTAATGTTTGCCGAGCACTCGCTGCTCTACGGGACGCGCGGCGATGTTCCCGATGACTGGTACGAAATACCCTTCGGCAAGGCGGACATTAAGCGCGAAGGCGACGATGTAACAATAGTCGCCTACTCACGCATGACGCACATCGCCTTGCAGGCGGCGTCGATGCTGGAGGAAAAAGGTAGGCATGCAGAGGTGGTTGACCTCCGAACTCTACGCCCCTGGGATAAAGATAGCGTCTTACAGTCGGTCCAAAAAACTAACAGAGTCGTCGTTGTCGAGGAGACCTGGAGGACCGGCGGTTTTGGCGGAGAGATTGCCAGCACGATTCAGGAAGAGGCGTTCGATGACCTCGATGGCCCGGTTGCGCGCGTGGGCGGGATAGACGTGCCTGCACCGTACAACGGCACGCTGGAAGCCGCAACTATCCCTACCGCTGAAAGGGTAATTAAGGCTCTTGAGGACAACTACGGTATTTAGCCGTATATGGGCGCTTGTGCAGTCCGTGGCGGTGCTGGTATCCCTGCACTGAGTTCCTTGTGCGGCGCATTTTCGTGTACCGGGGCGAGTCAAAGCTGGTGTTGCGTCAAAGCGTGGTTGCTAAATACCTTGCGCCATCGCCTCACACGCGTTAATTTTCATATTGCGACTTATTGACGATAGGGGGTTTCGATTGGCAACCGAACTGACTATGCCACAGATGGGTTACGACATGCAGGAGGGTACCGTCTTGCGGTGGCTGAAGGGTGAGGGAGATGCAGTGGCAAACGGCGAACCCATCGCTGAAATTGAAACTGATAAGGCCGTTGTAGAGTTTGAGTCATACGCTGACGGTGTTCTTCACCGCATAATTGTTCCTGCAGGAACGACCGTACCGGTCGGCCAGCCCATAGCTGTCGTCGGTGGACAGGACGAACCTGTCGAAGTTGCCGGAGGTCCTTCGGGAGATACGGCTGAAGACAAAGCGAACGACGCTTCAAGCGCCGCGATCCCAATGCCCCCTGCGAGCATAACATCCGCCGAAGAGGAGTCCCCCGCTGAACCCGCACCTGCCACAGAGCAGCCATCTGCGCCAGCCGCGCCGTTGCGCGCATCCCCCATAGCACGACGCATAGCCGATGAGCGCGGAATAGACATCAGCAAGATTACGGGAACCGGGCCGGGTGGGCGTATCGTCAAGGACGATGTACTCACTTACGAAGAACCGGAGCCAGAAGAGCCTGAGATTGAAGTTGTTGAGGAACAGCCTGCCGCCGACATCACTGCTGAGGAACCTTCGGAAGAGGTAGCAGAACCCGAAGAAGAAGTTGAGCCGGAACCAGAACTCGCGCCGGACCAGGAACCGGAGCCTGCCGCCGCAGTTGCCGATGGCATGGCTCTGTCGCGCATGCGCCAGCAGATTGCAAGAGTTACCGTGCGGAGCAAACAGGAGAAGCCGCACTTCTACGTGACATCTGAAGTCGATATGACGGATGCGATGAACCTGCGCCAGCAGATAAACAGGTCACTTGAGGGTGAAGGCGTGCGCGTCACGGTCAATGATCTAATCATCAAGGCATGCGCCGATGCGCTCAAAAAGCATCCCAAGTTCAATGCGTTTCTCGATGACGACGTCATTCGTCCCAACGACAGTGTCAACATAGGTATTGCGATGGCTGTGGAAGAGGGCTTGCTGATGCCTGCCATTATGGGCTGCGAGCAGATGACACTGAAGTCTCTCGCGCTGGCGAGCAAGGACCTCGCAGACCGCGCCCAGAACGGCACGCTGCGCCCTGACGAGTACACGGGCGGTACCTTCGGCGTCAGCAACCTTGGGATGTTCGATGTCAGTACCTTCGTTGCCATCATCCAGCCGCCCCAGACTGCCATTCTCGCGGTGGGTACCGTCGCTAAGCGGCCCGTAGTCAGAGACGATGAAATCGTCATCCGACAGACTATGAACGCCACTATTTCCGCCGACCACCGTGTCGTGGACGGCGCCGAGGGCGCGCAGTTCCTCATCGAAGTGAAGAATGCGCTTGAAAACCCGCTGAGCCTGATTCTCTAACGGATTCCACGTTGGAGAGAATTGAAAGCCGACGGGTATGAAGCCACCCGTCGGCTTTCGCTCTTACAGACTCGTAAAATACCTTTATTGTCGCTGAGATTCTCGCGTAGGCTTTTGTGGAACTATCCAGTCATAAGGAATGCGATTGAATTGAGTTCTTTAATCGTCCAACCCAAGGCTTATCTGGTGACCAAGCCCTCTGTCGAATGGGAGCAGGTAGCAGCATTCCTCAACGATGAGGGTGTGCCGGACATTCCTGAGAGCATCCGCGCGGGAGAGGATGAATCTGCCGCCATAGCCGAGATTTCGGCGCGACTTTGCTACATGAGCTATGGCAGGGGCAGACGAGACATCGCGGACTTCATCAACAACCTGCTGCGCCACAAAGACGGCAGCGTCTTCGAGCATATCAACTACGGATTCGTGTTCACCGGAGTATCGCGCTCCCTTACGCATGAACTGGTGCGTCACAGGGCGGGCTTCGCGTACAGCCAGCGCAGCCAGCGATATGTCGATGAGAGTGGCGGTAGATTTGTTGCGCCACCCGCGCTTGACAACGGTGCGGATAGCGAAGCGAAAGCGAAATTCGAGGCGGCGATTGAAAGCGCCGCTGAGTCGTATGGCGCATTGGTGGAGGCTCTGGGAAATGCGATACCGCGTGAGAAGTTCGAGTATGCGACTGACCATCGCAAAGCCATCAGGCAGGCTGCGCGCGCGGTACTGCCGAATGCTACAGAGACGAAGATATTCGTTACGGCAAATGTGCGGGCGTGGCGGCATTTCATCGAGATGCGAGGGAGCGCATTCGCGGATGTTGAGATACGCAGGCTCGCCATAATGGTGCTAGACGCGCTACAAGTCGAAGCGCCGCTGCTTTTCGGGGACTTCACAATAGAAACGCTACCTGACGGTTCCCGGACGGCGACGCCGAAGTTCTCGAAAGTCTGATTGCGGGCTTTTTGCATCTCATTATTATCAGATGATGCAAACGGAATGCAGGAGGAAGGCATGCTCACTGCTAAGCGCATTATCGTCGCGGTCATAGTCGTCATAGGCATTCCGGGGCTGGTACTGGCGTGGTGGTTACTGTCGCCGCTGTTCATCAGCGAGACGGTCAATGAGGAGTTTCCTCTCGCCGCCAACGCAGTCGTTCCACCGGATATGACGATGGCCGAAGCTGAAGAAGTCATGATTGAGGCGGCAAGCCAATTCAACAGTTACGACGAGCGAGTGCCTGCCGAGATGGCGATGCTTGATGATCCGATGAAGATGGACGCATCGGTCGTTAAGATCAGGTCTGGGAGCTTCCGGGATGCCGACAGCTTCCACAAAGGAAGCGGCACGGCAACGATATACCGTGGCGCAGACGGCAAGAGCGTGCTGCGACTCGAAGAATTCAGGGTTACCAATGGGCCGGACCTGCGTGTGCTGCTGGCGCATGCGTCCAATCCGATGGGGCGCGATGATGTCGAAGGCTACATTGAGTTGGGTAAGCTGAAGGGCAATATGGGCAATCAGAACTACTTCCTGCCGGACGGGGAAGACGGCTCCGGATACGGCAGCGTGGTCATATATTGCAAGCCGTTCCAGGTGGTGTTCAGCGTTGCGACACTGAACTGAGCCTACACCTTACCTTCTTCCAGTGGGAGACGGATTCTTGAGCGGCGGTCATGGCCCTCGCTGCGCCCAAGAGCCGGTTTCGACTGCGGTCAGGAAGTGTTGAAGGCTGAGGTTGAAGAGGTCGGGCTCTTCGAGGTTGATGGCGTGGCCGGACTGTGGGAACATGACCAGCCCGGATGTGGGGATGCAGCGCTTCATGAATATGCTCGGCTCGATGCAGGGGGCGTCTTCATCACCGAGCATTATGAGAGTGGGTATGGTGAGGGCGCGCATCTGCCGCTCCAGGGCAAAAACGGGCGGACGCTTGCCCTGCACGCCGCGGAATGTGAGCGCGGAACCGAGACCGGAGTGCGAGAAGAACTGAGAGGCGAATTCGCGGTAGCCGCGTGGGTCTTTACG
The DNA here is from genome assembly GCA_024648655.1 of Chloroflexota bacterium. Lineage (GTDB taxonomy): Bacteria > Chloroflexota > Dehalococcoidia > Lucifugimonadales > JADFKI01 > Bin90. The sequence goes on from JAGGDZ010000199.1 coordinate 6,696, forward strand.
TCGGAGTTGAACACGCGCTTCGCCTTGCGCGTAGTCACTCATAGCTGCCATGCCGCGTTCCTCCAGACCCTTCGATTGCTCGGCGACGTTCTGCCGCCATGCGTCCACATCGGTGGAACCGGAACCGGCGGCTGCGATTGCCAGGGACTCTGACATATCCGGGTATGTCAGGCCGAAGTTCAGGGCGAGCGTGCCGCCCATAGAGAGTCCGCAGATGTGAGCCTTTTCGATGCCGAGATATTGCAGCAATCCGCGAAGGTCTTCGACGGCGATTTCCTGCGAGTAGGCGTCTTCGCCGGTGGGGACGTCGGAGGGCGGGTATCCCCGCGCGTTGTAGGTGATGACGCGGTAGCGGCGCGAGAAGTATCGGACCTGCGGCTCCCAAGAGCGGAAGTCGCCGGCGAATTCGTGCGCCAAGATGAGCGGGAATCCTTCGCCGGTAGATTCGTAGTAGAGTTGTACACCGTTGATTGCCGCCTTAGGCATGCGAGCCACCCCCTTAATTGCGTTCGGATGCCAAGTATAATGGACGGCGGCGGCGGCGGGCAAGCGAAGAGTTCGTCGCGGATGGCAGGCGTCAGGGACAGAATAGCCACAGAAGGCACAAAAGATACAGACATCGCTGTTATGGGCTGCGGGCGTTTGGGCGCTTGAAGGTGCCGGACAGGGATTGGACAGCCGGGATGCAGAAGAGGTATAGGGTGCTGCGATGGGTAGGTGGGCTAGTACTTGGTTGACTCTTCCGCGTAGTGATGGTCGGGGAGTGTGTAGCTGATGCCTGCCTCGTCGAAGGCGGACGCTTCGAGCAAGCCTGTGAAGTTTGTGAAGTTGTTGACCTGAGAGAATCTCGAGAGGTACTTTTCGATGAATCGGTAGTAGCGGCTCTGCATGCGAAACCATTGCAGCACACCGAATGTGGGACTTTTCGGGTATCGCAGGTCGTTGGCGAGATCATTGCCGATCATTGCGCGTGAGACACTGTACACGTACCTTGTCAGCTGACGGCGTTTGTCTGGTTCTGTGATGCCGATGACCAAGGGGGCGGAATTAATAAGCCCGTTTGCCATAATGATAGAGTCCCATCCGGGAGGCGGCTCGCACATCCTTCCGATTCTGTAGAGTTCGAGTGCGTCATCCTCTGCCTGAAAAAGGATCGTCTCGGGGATGCCCATGAGATGGCCCGTGTAGCGCCATACAGCCAGAAAACTCTCGCGCTCTTCGTCGTTGAAAGATGCACCTAAGCTCTTCATATGCTGGAGCAGCCTAGCGGAGAAAGCAGTAATGGAATATCCCATATGGGCTGAACTAAGGGGCGTGCCCCATGCTTCGGTGTCCCAGTCGTCTGAGTCTTGCAGCATGCGCCTTACTTGCGCGTGTACGAGGCGGACGCGAACGGACAGTCTCCAGCCGTCACCGTCTATCGCAAGTCCGTGAGGCATGAATATGTCGATCATATGGCGGTTGTTTTGTTTAAGTCTTCTGACGCCCTGGTCGCGCAGCCGTCCGGTGATGTTGAAGGATTTGGAGATGTTGGTTGAGAAGCCCTCAACGAGAACGCCGCCGACGAAAGCACCGAGAACAAGGCGAGAATTTCTGTGAAACATGCGGATGCCCGAATTGAATTTCTCAAAGTCAACCCAGTCGGGCGGTCTCGCGGCTTTTTCGAAGAAGTCCATGAGAATAGGCGGAGCGTCAATGAGCGCTGCTACGTCTTTCATATTCATAGCAGCGTTAATGAGATGGCTCGATTGCTGTGGTCCCAGGTGCGCGAGTTCCGCTACGAGCGCGTCAGCATCAGGATCGCCAATTATTGTATGGGCGACGTAGTTGTCCGCCATCTGCGGGTTGATGGCGCGCGCCTTTTCATGCCCTTGTGCGTAGTCGGAAGGAATCTTCATTGGGTTGTCAGACGTTTTGGGCAGCCTCAATAACGCGGTTGTCTATGAGAGAAATCTGGGACTATGAAGGAATAACTATATAGTGTGACGATGTTAAGTGGTAATGATAAAGGACATATATATCAGTATAGCTTAATATGTTGTAGCCTGAATGGCACCTCAGTGGAAGTGTGTTTCAGGCTACTAAAATCTGTCTTATTTCGGCTTTTGAGGCGGAGAGGTCAGCCGGCGGTGAGAACGGGAACACCGCAGAAGGCTTCGTAGTCGATGAGGTCGGAGATGGTCGGCTCGTCTCCGCATAGTGGGCAGTTAGGGTTGCGGCGAATTTTTACCGTGCGGAACGACATGTCGAGCGCGTCGATGAGAAGCAGCCTGCCGGTGAGGTTTTCGCCCACGCCTAGAATAAGTTTGGCGGTTTCTGCCGCCTGGATGCTGCCAACAAGTCCGGGGAGCATTCCCAGAACGCCTGCCTCGGCACAGCTCGGCACTTCGCCCGGAGGAGGCGGGGTCGGGAAGAGGCAACGGTAGCAGCCCTGCCCGGGGATGTATGTCGTCGCCTGACCGTCGAAGAGGAGGATGCTGCCGTCAACCAGGGGTTTGTTGCTCAGATAGGCGGCGTCGTTGACTAGGTAACGGGCTGGGAAGTTGTCCGCGCCGTTTATGATGATGTCGTACTCCGGGATGATGTCGAAGGCGTTGTCTGAGGTAATAGGCTCTTCATGAATCTGCACATTGACGTCCGGGTTGTATGCCTTGAGCGTCTCGTATGCGGACTCTGCCTTGGGCCTGCCGATGTCGTCGTTCTGGTGCAGAATCTGGCGCTGGAGGTTAGTTACGTCAACGGTGTCGAAATCGACGATGCCGATAGTGCCTACCCCGGCAAGGGTGAGGTAGATGGAGATGGGAGAGCCAAGCCCGCCCGCGCCGATGATGAGGACCTTGGAGTTGAGCATCTTGCGCTGTCCGGCGCTGCCGACCTGCGGCATGATGATGTGCCTGCTGTATCGCTGCACTTGATACGGAGATAGGGCTTGGGTTCGTTCTTCGGTCTGGATCATGTGGGAGTGCTCCTCCATGCTATAAGACTTGCGGCGCGTGGTTGCTTTTTCACGATGAAACGGGGGTAGGTATTACGTCCAGTTATAATTCCAGACTTAACGAATTATAGCATCGGGTGATAGACGCTTCAACTTGCCCTAGAGAAACAACCATTCTCGCACGTTCACGTTGTAAACTATAAGCTCAACAATTTGTGATGCCGTCGATGCCGGCTGCGCTGCGGCAGAGGCGTACTTCTCTCGCAGGATTACACCGGAAATGCTTAACCGCCTGAGACTTACCGCGCTTTGGATAGCGCTCATTATCTCATTTAGCTTAGCCGTAGTCGCTTGTGGCGATGCGCCTGAGGACGCCGGCATTCCGGCGCGTCCGACTGCCACCGCAGCCCCGAATATGCAGCCTACGGCGGCTATACCGGACATGCCGGCACAGCCAACTTCAGAACCGGGACCTACTTCAACTCCCATTCCTATCGAAAAACCAAGCGCTGTTGCCCCTACGTCCACGCCCGTTCCGCCCAACCTTGACGTGGAGCGACTTTCCAATTTAGGGATGGAGTTACTTGCAAAGTTCACTAAGAACCATAGCCCGCGCGAAAGCGGCTCGGACGGCGAACGCGCCGCTGCGGAGTTCATCAGCGCATATCTGGAAGATCGAGGCTACCGTGTTGAGTTCCAGCCCGTGGAAGTTGACTACATCGCGTGGAGCGAAGACTTCGTTTCTCTTATCGGCGACGGTATGCTTAATTTACGGGGAGTTCCACTCGCGCAGACGGCAAGGGACAATGTTGCCGGGTCACTCGTGTATGTGGGTAGGGCTTTCGAGGAAGACATACCCGATGACGGACTGGAGGGTGTCATCGCGCTTATCGAACGGGGTGAGATTACTTTCGAGGAGAAAGTTAGTCGGGTTGCTGATGCGGGAGCCGTGGGGGCCATCATCTACAACAACGAGCGAGGCAACTTCCGTGGCGCCCTGCAATCCGGCGGACCCATTCCGGCAGTATCCTTGTCTCGCCAGCAAGGAGAGCAATTGCTGCGCCTTATCGAAGACGAACCCGGTCTGGAGGCTCGAATCAAGATAGAGGCGACCCTTCTTGATTCGCAGAACGTCATCGCTGAGCTGGACAATCAAGCCACTGAATGCGGCACTTTGATACTGGGCGGGCACTATGACAGCGTAGCGGATACGCAGGCAGCCGGGGACAACGGCACGGGTGTCGCTTCGCTGCTTGTGATGGCGGAGGAGCTTGCTAAAGCTCACTACGATGATGGTCAACCACTGCCGTATGCAGTGCGCCTGGTGTTCTTCGGTGTCGAAGAGATCGGACTATTTGGCAGTAAGCACTATGTTGATGAGCTAAGCCAAAGAGAGCAAGAGGACATTATTGCGATGTTCAACTTCGACGCGATGGGCAAGGGTAATGCCTCAGTATTGGGCAGCGAGGGCATTGTTAACCGAACCATAGAATATGCGGCGGACAATGGTATCGACCTCAACCGAAGCGACGGATCCGCCGGTTTCGGCAGCGATCATGCGCCGTTCATCGATGCGAATATACCGGCCCTGTTTTTCTTTGGGGATGATTTCTCCATCATAAACTCGCCCGAAGATGTGCTGGAGCAGGTGGACCCGAATGTCATGGGCATAAACATGACTGTTGGGCTGGGTATGCTGCAACATTTCGAGTGCAAGATTCAGGGATAGAGTCTGGCGCGAATGTACTGTGCCGTAAGGGCCTTTCGGTTATAGGGGAGAAGCAATAAACTAAGTCTATGAATACGGAAGGAATGGGAAAAAGCCTGCTCGAGGCGTTTGAGCAAGTGCCCGGTCCCCGCTCGACGCACGGTCGCCGCTATCCATTGAGCGCAATACTGGCACTCAGTGGATGCGCGATGCTCAGCGGCGCCCGCAGTCTTTACGCCATAGCCCAATAGGGAAGGACGATCTTATGTGAAATGATGCTTCTAATAGATGTCAAGCGGCAGCATCAAGTGTTTGGGCGGGCTTGCGGATAATCGGACAGACTGCGCGAGCGACGTAGCGCTTAAGGCAACGAATGACTTCTGTCTCGCTCATTCCTTCTGCGGTTCGCCTTGCCGGATGATGCCGATACAGGACTTACCCCACACAGCGACGTGAAGGCAGCCTCTGTGTTGAGACGGTTGGGGGTGCTGCGGGGGTGCTGCCGGCGGCTATCAGCAGATCCACGGCCGTGTCGGATCCTACGCTAAAGGCTTCGACCGGCGCCGGTGCCGTCACCCGGATGAGCCCCTGAAGCTCATCCTTCAGGTCCCGGATCTCCTTGCTGAGTTGGCTGTAACGACAGGCAAGCGAACGGAGTGCGTACTTGGCTGCTGCCGCAGGGTTCCCAGGACGTCCGGGCGCAAGTTCCTGCATCGTTTGACGAGGGCACTTGCGGTCAGACCGTAAGCGTTTCTCGATGCTCAGCGGGAGCTGTAAGAACGAGGGTCTTCATCCAGTTGACGGCCTGGGTACGAGCCTTTACGGCCGAGTTCTTAGCACTCTTGAGCATACGGTTCATCTCGGCTTCGCCCTCGCCTGACTTGGGAGTCGCGTCGGCAACACCGGCAAGCACTGAGCGCGCTGCCATCTCAGCGGCAGTGGGGTCCTCTTCCCTTTTCGACAGCGCATAGATAGATCCGGACTGTTGACCTCGAGTACCGTATAGTTTCTATCGGTCAGGAAGCGTGCGAGTCCAGCACCGTAGGAACCCGTGCCCTCGACTCCGAACGCGTGGACCTGTCTTGGGTCGCACGACCACCGCTCGAGCTCCTAGTACCCGCAGGTGGCAGCGACATGTGCTTCTCGCCAAGTCGGACACCTCGCCGGTCAATGGTCACCGGCAACTTGGGTTAATATCCCATCCTCGAACCTCGCTCCTCCAGCAAGTCTATCCCAGCCAGCCAGCCGCTCGCCGTGTCCATCACGAACCCGACATGGATGACCTACCGACCTGTATAAGAGTTGTCTCTGCTGTCTTAGGGCTTATGGTGTGGGAGTCGCTGTCGGTTGAGGCACTGGGGTTGCAGTGGCTGCGGGCTCGGGAGTGGGCGTCGCTGCATCCTTCACATCTTCAGTCGCTGTCGGTTCGGGCGCAGCCTCTGCGGTCGGTGTTGCGGTTGGCGCAGCGGGCGCGCACTCGGCATCGTTGGTTGGGGTTGGCTCTGTCAGGTCTGCGCCGCTCTCTCTGATGCGTATCATCAGCAGGTCGCCGTCCTGCCACGGCTGCTCACACACGCCCCAGGCTAGCGCGGCTGCGCCATCTTCCTCGATCTCCACCGCGTCATCGAAGTCCAGACGCAGCGACACTGACGCGTCCAGCGCGATGAAGTCTATGTGATGACCCGCCAAGCCGATGTGCGGATTAAGCTGCATCCTCACATTGCCCGCAGACCAGTCGATGCGCCTGATTGTAGTTTCTGATGCGCCCTCCATATCGAAGGTATCAGGCTTGAGGACACCGTTGCTGCCATCC
>JAGGDZ010000431.1 GCA_024648655.1 Chloroflexota bacterium
GTCGCACTCGGAAGAGCATCCGCGGTCACCAGCACTATCAAGCTGGGCACGGGTATATGCCTCGTCCCTGAGCGCAATCCGCTCCTGCTCGCGAAAGAGGTTGCTACACTCGACATGTACTCCGGCGGCCGCTTCCTGTTCGGCATAGGTGCAGGCTGGCATCGTGAAGAAACCGAAATAATGGGTGGAGATTTTGACCACCGCTGGACGCAGACACGCGAGTCAGTTTTGGCAATGAAGGAGCTATGGACAAAGGTCGAGAGCGAGTACCACGGCGAATACTACGACTTCCCGCCGGTCTATTCGTTCCCGCGACCCACGCAGCGACCGCACCCGCCTGTCTATCTTGGCGGAATGGCGCGCAATGTATTCCGCCGCGTCGTTGACTATGGTGACGGCTGGATGCCCAATCGCGTAACGGCGGAGCAGGTGAAGCAGGGGCGCGCTACCATCGACGAGCTTGCGAAGGCGGCGGGAAGGGATCCGTCCTCAATCAGCGTGTCCGTATATGGCCAGCCTGCCGACCGCGACCTGATTGAGCAGTTGCAAGAAGCAGGCGCGGATCGAGTTATGGTGCGACTGGAGACCTTGCCCCAGGAAGAGTCCATAGCAAGCATGGAAAGCATCGCTCAGGCCGTTCTATAACAACGGATTAACTCCGCCCTCGCATCAGAGGCAGCGCTTTGTCTCCGAAGAGCCTCATTGACGATTGCGCCCGGTGCGTATCCATCTCGCCTGTGTTGAATTTCAACATGAGATTACGCACCCCGGCGTCCTGGAATGCGGCAAGTTCGTCGGCAACCTGACTTGGCGTACCCATGACGAACGACATCTCAAGGTTCTCCCTGGACGACGATGTCCCGCTGCCTTGCTGTGGCGGTCCGCCGCCTGGGTTGAACAGTCTGCGCGCCTCCCCGAAGTGCTTGCGCTCACGCGCAAAACCGCGCTCCGCTGCCTCACGCGCCTCTTCGTAGGTGTCCGCCACGAACACATTTCGTGATGCCCAGCACTGGTCAAGCGTAGCCTCGACAGCTTGCTCGTCGAATCCCGCGCCCAGCATTGTATCGCGGAAGTCGCTCAGGCGGCTCGCGAGCGCATCGAGCGGCATTATACCCAGCATCACGGGCCTGCCGATACGAGCCATTGCGATAGTCGAAGCCTCGCTGATGCAGGCGCGAATGAGTGGCGGGTGCGGCTTCTGATACGGACGCGGGCGCAACATCGGAAACTTTATCTGCCAGTGCTCGCCCTGGTGCTTCAAGGGCGTTGCCGTCCATGCCTTCACCAGAAGCTCCTCCGACTCGTCGAGACGGTCGATGCCGTCTTGCATTTCTATGCCGAAGCCCATGTACTCGTAGTGATTGAACGCGGAGCCGCGTCCTGTGCCGACTATCAACCTGCCGTGGCTGAGGTTGTCCAATATGGATGTCTGGGTAGCCAACCGTATCGGATGATGCAGGGCAAGTTCGACAACCGCGAATCCAATTTTCACTCGCTCGGTGCGTGCTGCTACCGCCGCGCCGAACACCAGGGGGTCTGCATAAGCAACCGCACCGTCGAAGTGGTGCTCCGTAAGCCAGACAGCATCAAGGCCGATATGTTCAGCCAACTCGATTTCCTCAAGCGTGCTGTCAATCACTCCGCTATCTTTGTGCGGATGGTGGCTTACCGGAAATATGAATGAACCGATTCTCATATATGCCTCCGCTTCTGCTGATGTCAACCTGTTAAGTATATCGTACCTGCGCCTTGCCTTGCCTCCTTGTGCGGAGTACACTTGTGGCATTCTGGCAGACCTCGGCAAGGAGCGACTGAGATGACTACGGCAATATCTGACAACGAGAGCCTACGCAGGGCTTCCTTGCGCTATTTGTGGATGCACAACCGCGACTGGACGCAGATGGCAGAAGAGGGAGAACCGCAGATTATCGAAACCGGTGAGGGCGTGCGCGTAACAGACTCCGGGGGAAGATCGTGGATAGATGTCAACGGTGGCTACAACTCGGTCAATGTGGGCTACGGGCGCACCGAGATTGGCGAAGCCGCTCACGAACAGATGGCAAACCTGCATTACTTTCCACAGGGCACTACCACTGCACCAATGGCAATGCTCGCAGCAAAGCTCGCCGAGATTGCTCCTGGCAGTCTGTCACGGGTGTTTCCGGTCAGCGGTGGCTCGGAGGCGAACGAAACAGCACTGAAAATCGCCCGCGCCTACCACAAGCGCACCGGTGAACCCGGACGCTACAAAGTCATAAGTCGCGTGGGTTCATACCATGGTATGACGGCAGGCGTCCTGTGGCTTGGCGGCAGTCCATATCCACCTCGG
>JAGGDZ010000126.1 GCA_024648655.1 Chloroflexota bacterium
TGACTGGGCGCACGGCTTCGTCATGAGCTCCATCAGCGCGGGTGGCTACGGTGTGGGTATGGAAGTGCCCTGGGCTGCTCAGACCTACCTCCAGATGGCAGGCGAGCCCGACAAGGCCAAGCGCGAAGAGCTGGCCTCGGCCTTCTACACCAATAACCGCGAATGGGCGATGTGCGTGGGCGTCTTCGAGTTCCCGATCTGGCCCGCCTACAACGTCGATCAGATTGCCACCTGGGACCAGAGGCCTATGGCTAACGGTAACCTCGCTGGTATCAACAACGTTCGCACCATCAAGCTGGCTCAGTAATATACTGACTAGCCGACTGGCATAGAGAAGTAGTCATAGTGCAGGCGCAGGCGTCCTTCGCCAAGAACGGGGACGCCTGCACTGGACTATAAAACCTGATCGATACATACTCGAATATCCACTGACACTGACAAAGATGCCGCGTTCCGCCGGCTGCTAACCCATAATTCCCTATTTGCCACCTGCCCTCCCTGATGCGCAGATGATGAGCAGTCAATAATACGGGAGAAGCGTGAATAAATGGTTAACTTCCTTATCCGACGCATCGGCTTCGGCATTCTCGCTCTTATTGGGGCGACACTCTTGACCTTCAGCTTGTCCCGGGCTGCGGGTGATCCGCGCTACCTGTACGCACAGGAGGGTGGCTACGGCATCACACAGGAACGCTGGGACGCCCTCGGTGAAGAACTAGGCTTGGACAAACCGATAGTCTGGCAGTACGCAGTATGGCTGGGCAACATGGTCAGGGGCAACTGGCAGGAAAGCCTCATCGACAGGAAGAGCGTCTTCGACAAAGTTAAAATTAGTCTTCCTGTGACCCTCAAACTTGCATTTTCTTCATTCCTGTTCGCCACAGTTGTGGGTGTCCCTTTGGGTGTACTTTCTGCCGTAAAACGCGGAAGCATAATCGACCTGCTGGGGCGCGGTTTCGCGCTATTCGGACAGGCGCTTCCAGTTTTCTGGGTGGCAATAATGCTCATCCTGTTATTCTCGGTGCGCCTTAAATGGCTGCCCACAGGCACTCTTGGAGAGGGCCTATTCCCGTGGAAATACTATGTCCTGCCCACTATAACTTTGGGTTGGATAGCCGCCGCGAGTTACCTGAGGCTGGTTCGTTCGGCTATGCTGGAGATACTGGACTCTGAGTTCATCAAGCTGGCGCGCGCGAAAGGTGTCTCCACCAACTCCGTAATTTGGAAGCACGGCTTCAGAAACGCGCTCATCGCGCCGCTGACGTTCTCCGCGCTGCTCCTGACAGGCTTCATCACGGGCGCTGTCGTAACCGAATCGATATTTGCCATTAACGGACTCGGCAGACTGGCTTTTGGTTCCATTCAGGACAACGACTTCCCGGTGATGGTTGCTGTGGTGATGGTATTCACGACCTTCTATGTTGTGATGAACTTCCTGACTGACATGCTTTACGCGCTGATAGACCCGCGAATACGCTACTCGTAAAGGTGATTTGCAAATGGCTCAAGCAGAACTGTCCACCGACCTGAGTGAAGGTCTGGTAGAGTCAACTACCGGTATTAAGGGCTTATGGAACTCCATCAAGCGATGGCCGCTGGTGTCGATAATTGTCCTTGTGCTTCTCTTCTTCACGGCGATATTCGCTAATTTCATCGGTCCGAACGACCCTATCAGGTCGATCCCGGACAACACCACCCTCGCGCCAATCTGGTACGATGCTCAGCTGGTGAATGTACAAGACCTACCTGTCATCGTGGCTATAGATGGTGTGACCGGAGTGCGTAGCATAGCGGTAGCCTCGGCGGAGTACGGTGTAACAATTCCCGATGAGGACATAGGCGATAAGTCGAAGGTGCGCTCTGCTTTCAATGAACAGGCAGGCGTTCGTGCTGTCGTAATGGATGTGGCGACGGTTACGGAAGTGCGCGACATCGCAGCCGGCCCGGACGCGCCCTGGACCCCCGTTGGCATGAATATCATAGATGCGGCCGACCAGTATGGCGTTGAGATTTCGCTTGAGCAGCTTGCCGACCCTCTATATGGAGGTACGGTCGTCGCAAGCGCCTTCAAAGGTCAGGCGAATCTTGAAGTGCAAGTGCAGGATGCCGCCATACCCAGGCCCGTGTACACTAATGTCGCTGACGCGGCGCAACGCTTCGGTGTAGTGATAGCTGAAGATGATTTGAAGAACCAGGCCGCTATTGAAGCAGCCTTCTTAGAGCAGGCTAACCTCCGCGCGAAAGTGCGCGTACCGCAGTCCGACTATCTCTTGGGCGGCGACAACATCGGGCGCGATCTGTTCAGCCGCCTTGTGCATGGTGCGCGCGTTTCCCTGGTGGTTGTCGCAATCGCGCTGTCCAGCGGATTGCTCATCGGAGTTTCGATGGGACTCGTAGCGGGTTGGTTCGGCGGCTGGATCGACGAAATTATAATGCGTGTCACCGACATCTGGTTGGGTCTGCCGTTCATTCTCGTCGCCATCGTGGTCGTCATCGCCATTGGGCAGACGTTCATCATCCTAATTGGCCTGCTGGCGTTGCTGTCCTGGACTCCGTTCGTGCGTAATGTGCGCGGAGAGGTGTTATCCCTCAAGACGCGCGACTATGTGAGCCTCGCGCAGGTCGCGGGCGCATCCACGTTCCGCATTATGATCTGGCACCTGCTGCCCGGCGTCATCAACACGGTGATCGTCATTGCAACACTGCGAGTCGGGCAACTCATCCTCACCGAAGCGATTCTCAGCTTCCTAGGCGCCGGCATCCCGCCTCCCACCCCGGCATGGGGCGCAATGGTTAACGACGGTCGCCCGTTTGTGCAGGATGCGTGGTGGATTTCGTTCTTCCCGGGTGTTGCGATATTCTTGGTCGTAATGTCGCTGAACTTCCTTGGTGACTGGATGCGCGACAGGTTCGACCCGAGACTGCGGCAGTTGTAGAGTATCAATCGGTACTATCCGGATAAAGACATAAAAAGTAAATGGCGCTTCGCCGGTCTTGACCTCAAGCGAAGTGCCATTTAACCTATAAGTGCATGGGCTAGTTATGCATGGGGTTTCCATTCCCCCTTTACAAGCCGCCTGACAAGACAAGCGCGTTGGCGAACTCAGACGACTAAAACCTGAAAGAGGAAATGAATTCTATGCTGCACAAAGTACGAAGCAATACTGTTGATAGACGCAAGACACCGATTATGCTTCTCGCCCTGATCGGGCTGACATTCCTGTTTCTGATCGCATGCGAGGTTGAGTCGGGAGACAGGCGTCCGGCGCGCCGGGATGAGGACAAGTCCGGCGAATTCCACCGTTCTCCCGTTACCGCCTTCGAGCAGTTCCGCGTGGATGTTGAGAAAACCGACAGTGGATGCACCGTGGACCCCGCTGACATTACTGTCGCCGATGGTCAGCGCGTTCGCCTTGCCGTACAGCTGCAGTCGGACGTGGAACTCAAGACAACCGCGACCGGCTCCACAACGCTAGAAGGCGACCGCGAGCAGGCAACCTACCAGATTCAGGGTCTTGTGATAAGTAGCTCTGGCGGTGCCTTTGGCACGGGCAAGACGGAGGTGAACCTTGAGCTTGAGTCCGGAACTCGCAGAAGCTACGACTTCAACGCCGCCGGCGCCGGCGCGTTCGACATCCTCTGCGACGGGGACAAGATAGGCACTTTCACAGTCAACTAGACCCCGGAGGACATAAAGCAGAAGGGGGGCGGTCATCGATGACCGCCCCCTTTATATGCTATTCAATCCCTGTTTGTTTGTCTGTTGATGTCGGTTACTCCACCAGCGTGGTCAGGTCCACTCCCTGTTCCTGCGCGTTGCTGATAGTGCTCCACGGCGTCTCCACAACCCAGTGATCAGGCTCAATCTCAATCAGTGGCGGGCGCGAATTCGCATACTCGTGGTTAGGGTCAACCTCGAGCGGCGTGCGCGTCATGAACACATCGCCTTCCGGCGGGTCCACCGGCGATACGACCTCACCCGGCAGCACAATCTCCTCGCGCTGTATGTCCGGATGCGATGGCAGCGCCGCCGAGAGCAGCGCATTGGTGTACAGGTGCACCGGGTTGTTGAAGATGCTCTCCGTGTCGCCCATCTCCTGCACCACGCCGAGATACATCACCGCCATCCGGTCGCACATATACCGCACCGTCGCCAAGTTGTGTGCGACCATGATGTACGCCAGCCCGTGCTCCTGCTGAAGGTCCACTAGCAAGTTCATTATCTGCGCTCGAATTGACACATCCAGCGCGGAGACCGGCTCGTCCAGTGCGATTACTTTGGGGTTCAGTGAGAGCGCCCGCGCCACGCCGATCCTCTGGCGCTGACCACCACTGAACTCATGAGGGAAGAGCGATGCCTGGTATGGCGGCAGTCCCACCTCTTCCAGCAGTTCTTGAACGCGAGTTGAAATCTGCCCCCTGGTCATCGTTGTGTTGACTTCAAGAGGCTCGCCGATGATGCTGCCGACGCGCATCCGAGGGTTCAAGGACGCCCACGGGTCTTGGAACACCGCTTGCAGCGAGCTACGCAACTCGCGCTTACCGGCGCGGCTGAGTGTCGAAACGTCCTCTCCCTCGAAAAATACCTGGCCAGAGGTCGGCTCTTCGAGACCCAGCATAACCTTCAGCGTAGTAGTCTTGCCGCAACCGGACTCACCCACGAGGCCCATCGTCTTGCCGCGCTCGATGTCGAAACTGACGTCGTCCACCGCCTTCAGAATGCTCTTGTTCCTGCTGAGGAACGAATTGCCTACCGGGAACCACTTGCGAAGGTGTCGCACCGATATGATTGCGTCGGAACTGCTGTCCACTCCGGGGGCGGTCGGTACACCGTATTGGTTCACTGCTCCGTTGGAAGAAGCGCCATTAGTTGTCATGTCTTAACACCAGCCTTGTACTTTGTTGTACTCAGATTTCAGTATTGTGCGAGCCGCGCGCGCCGCTTAATACTCCGCGCCGTAGGGAACGAGATGCTTGTAATTGTCGAACTCCTCCACCGAAGAGTGCGACAACTGCACCCAGTGGTCAGGTTCGATCTCGACCAGATCTGGGCGAATCTGGAAGTCCTTCTCGAGCGTTGGCAGGGGAGTGCGATCCGCAAATGCATCGCCCGGCGGCAGGTTGTAGAGCAGCGGCGGCTGGCCTTCGATCTGCGCCAATCTGCCCGTCTTCTCCTCCAGCTTCGGCACCGAGTTGATGAGCGCTTTTGTGTATTCATGCTTGGGATTGTTGAAGATAGTGCGTACATCCGCGTGCTCGACGATGCGCCCGGCGTACATCACCGCCACCCTATCGCACATCTTGGCGACAATGCCGAAGTCGTGCGTGATGAACATAATGCCGACTCCCGTCTCCGCTTGCAAGTCCTTCAGCAGGCGGAGGTACTGCGCCTGAATGGTTACGTCCAATGAAGTCGTAGGCTCGTCGGCGATAAGCACCTCAGGGTCGCAAGAGATGCCGATAGCTCCGACCACGCGCTGGCGCATGCCACCCGAAAGCTGGTGCGGATAGTCGCGGATACGCACTTCGGGCGCTGGAATGCGTACCTTGCGAAGCATGTCAATGACCTGCTCGCGCAGGGCGTTGCCCTTCATGTTGCGATGAATCTTCAGCGCCTCACCCACCTGGTCGTCGATGTCGAAAACAGGGTTAAGCGCGGTCATCGGATCTTGCAACACCATGGCGATGCGGTCACCACGAATCTTCTCCATCTCTTTCTCATCGACCTGGAGTATGTCCTCGCCGCTGAGATACACCTCTCCGCCAACGATATGTCCCGGAGGCGAGGGCACTAATCGCATAATGGAAAGCGATGTAACCGACTTGCCGGAACCGGATTCACCCACGATGCCGAGTGTCTCGCCTCGTCGAAGCTGGAAGCTCACCCCGTCCACCGCCTTAACCACGCCCCAGCGTGTCACGAAGTAGGTTCGGAGGTCGTTCACATCCAAAACTACATCGCCTCTTGAGCCGTTCGCAGTAGCCATGCTC
>JAGGDZ010000279.1 GCA_024648655.1 Chloroflexota bacterium
GGCTACAAACGCGCGCTATACGAGCAGCATGGCGTCAAAGAATACTGGATGATGGGAACCGACCCGGTCGCCGTAACCGTCCTGCTGCTGGGGGCAAACGGCTTCGAGGTCATCTCCACCTACGGCGAGGGCGACATCCTGACATCACCCACGCTGGAGGGCTTCAGCGTAAGAGTGGATGACATATTCGCGTGATGGAGACGTTTGGCAAAATTATTGGCGTTGCTATCTTGGGTGGCAAGCAATGGATAGGCTACTCTGTTCGATAATAATTTTGGAGTATATTTGAATGAAAATAAGAACAATTTTGGATTACATTGATGATGGAGAGATAGCACTTCCCGAGTTTCAGCGAGGCTTCGTTTGGAATCGCAATCAAGTTCGTGGACTAATGGATTCCCTCTATCGTAGGCATCCTGTCGGAAGTCTTCTGTCTTGGTCAACGAGAACTGAGCGAGCAACACACCGTGGGAGCACTCCTATGCCTCCGGGGAATGTAAAGCTCCTTTTGGATGGGCAGCAGCGAGTAACGTCCTTATACGGCATCATTCGAGGAAATCCACCACCTTTTTTTGAGGGTAACGCAAACACCTTTTCGGACCTTTATTTCAACATGGAAACCCAAACGTTTGAGTTTTATGGCCCAGTCCGCATGCATGACAATCCTCGTTGGATTAGTGTCACTGCCTTGATGCAGCGAGGAATTGGCCAGTTCAACCGTGAGATTTACAGGAATGAAACTCTTGAGCCCATGGCAGATGAATATACGGATAGACTGAACAGAATTTATACAATTATGGATATAGATTTGCACATTGATGAAGTGACTGGAGAAGATAAAACCGTTGATATTGTTGTTGACATATTCAATAGAGTTAATAGTGGTGGAACGAAGTTGACAAAGGGTGATTTAGCTCTAGCAAAAATCTGTGCAGAATGGCCTGATGCTAGAGCTGAATTGAGCCGACGGTTGGAAAAGTGGAAGAGTGTTGGATTTGCATTCAAATTGGAGTGGCTCCTACGGTGTGTGAACTGCCTTGTGACCGGAGAAGCATTATTTTCAGCGCTTGCAGACGTCGAATGGGCTGACATTTCCAACGGCTTGCGGAAATCAGAGAAACATATCGACTATCTTCTCAATCTTATATCTTCCAGACTTGGGTTAGATCATGATCGGGTCCTTGGTAGTGTGTACTCCTTTCCCATAATGGTCAGATATGTAGAGCAAAGGGGTGGACAGATCACAGACCACAAAGAGCGTGATCGTCTTCTGTTCTGGTATATTCATACTTTGCTTTGGGGCCGTTACTCTGGTTCGACTGAGACTATATTGAACCAAGACCTTCAGGCAATTGTGGAAATCAACGAAGGCTTAGATAGATTGACTGAAACCCTGCGCCGCAATCGAGGAGACTTACGGATAGATCCTCAGGATTTCGACGGGGCAACTAAAGGCGCCCGATTCTATCCGCTATTATACATGCTTACACGTGTTCACCATGCAAAAGACTGGTGTAGCGGATTGGATCTATCAAATCACTTGTTGGGTAAGCTCAACAGCCTTCAGATGCATCACATCTTTCCGAAATCAAAGCTTTATGAATATGGATACGAGCGCAACGAAGTTAACGCCTTAGCCAATTTCACATTCTTGACTCAGGAATGCAATATCGAAGTATCCAACAAAAATCCTGAAGACTACCTTAAACACTTCGCATCTAGTCAACCAGGTGTAATAGAATCTCACTGGATTCCTATGGATCCTGAACTATGGAAGTTAGAGAACTATCGTCGCTTCCTATCAGAAAGACGGAAATTACTCGCACAGGCTGCGAATGAGTTTTTGGATGATTTGATCAGAGGTAATGTCCAAGAAACAGTATCAACAGGGTCGGTATTGGACGGTGCCGGTGGATTAGGCGGTGTAATTAGTGAAGCGGAAGAACAACTATTGATAGAGACGAATATCTGGGTAATAGACCAAGGATTGCCAGAGGGCGAATTGTCTCATGAATTGATAAATGAATATACTGGCGAGCTCTTGGCGGTTTTGGATTTGGCATGGCCTGATGGAATTCAGGAAGGGTTTAGCCAGCCAGTTGCCTTGCTCATTGATGAAAATACGGGAATTGAGAAATTTGCAAGCCAAGCGGGTTTTCGCATCTACACGGATCAAGAATCGCTCAAGCATTATGTTAATCAAGAAATCCTTGCTATTGACGAAGCCGCCGATTAGAACTGCGTTGCATTTGGAGTAAGAAATGAAAATCACATCCGTCACCGCCATACCCGCCTCCGCCGCGCCGCGCGGGCAGGCGCGCAACTATATGTTCGTGAAGGTCGAGACCGACGAGGGCGTCACCGGATGGGGCGAAGCCACTTCAGGTCCGCTGGCGGTCGCCGCTATGGTCGAGGAGTTCGGGCAGGTGCTCATCGGCAAGGACCCGCACCGCATCGAGGAGCACTGGCAGACGCTGTATCACCATTTCCACGTGCGCGGCGGCGTGGTGCAGATGTCGGCTATCAGCGGCATCGAGATCGCGCTGTGGGACATTAAAGGGCAGGCGCTCGGCGTGCCAGTCTATCAGCTGCTCGGCGGCGCGATGCGCGATAATATCTGGTGCTACGGCAGGTGGGACGGCTTGACCGTTGAGGATGCAGTGGAGAACGCGCTGCGGCACACCGAACAGGGACTCACCGCGCTCAAGGGCGACCCGTTCGACCATCGCGGTCTGTTCATCCCCATCGAGGCGGAGCGCATCGCCATAAAGAAGCTTGAAGCCGTGCGCGAGGCGGTGGGCGACGATGTGGAGCTGCTGGTGGAGGTGCATGGCAGGCTTGCTCCGGCGGACGCCATCCGCATCGGCAACGCGATGGAACCGTACCGCCCGTTCGTCTATGAAGAGCCTGTGCCGCCGCAGAACCTCGACGCTATGCAGCGCGTCGCCGAGCAGGTCAATATCCCTCTTGCGACCGGCGAGCGGCTCTACACGAAGTGGGACTACACCGACCTGCTGCAACGGCAAATCGTGAAGATGATCCAGCCCGACATCGTGCAGGGCGGCGGCATATCCGAGCTGAAGAAGATAGCCGCTATGGCGGAAGCCCACTACGTCGGCTTCCAGCCGCACAACCCCTACGGACCCCTCTGCACCATAGCATCTCTGCATCTCGACGCCTGCGTGCCCAACTTCATGATACAAGAGGGCGGCATTCACCCCTGGTTCCAGGACGCCTGCACAGGCGACTTCCCCGTGCAGAAGGACGGCTTCCTGCCCCTTCCTTCAGGCGCCGGCCTCGGTGTTGGCATGGATGAGGACTGGCTGAAGGCGAACCCCTGGCGGGATGATGCTGCCGTCTGGCGCCCCGCGGACGGCGCTATCGCCTCTATGCAGCAGACAAACTGGTCGTAGTCGCGCGAACTTAGAAGTCATAGCCGCATGAGTGAAGACACACCGCCCGAAGACATTCTGCCTCTATCCGACTTGACCGTGCTCGAAGTCGCAGATTCCGTTGCCGGCGCCTTCTGCGGGCGCATGCTGGCAGCGTTCGGCGCTCGTGTCATCAAGATAGAGCGCCCGACCGAAGGCAGTTGGACGCGCTACGCCCAGCCGCGTCTATGTGGCTACGATGCGCCCGATTCCGCCGCGCTCTTCCTGTACGACAACATGGGCAAGCAGAGTATTGTCCTCGATTGGAAGAGTGAAGACGGCATGGCTGCGTTGCTGAATCTGATTGCCGACTCCGATGTGCTGATAGACGACTGGCAGCCGAAGGCGCGCCGCGCGCTCGGCATAGATGCGGACTCGCTCCGATCGTTGAACCCGCTCCTTATCAGCCTTTCGCTGACACCGTTCGGGCTGAGCGGTCCCTACGCCGACTGGCAATCGACGCCGCTGGTCAGCCTCGCGCTCGGCGGCTACCTTTACCTCAGCGGCGAGGAAGACCGCGAGCCTTTGATGCTCCCCGGCTATCAGGCGCAGCGTCTGACCGCAATGAAGGGATACGCCGGAATAATGCTCGCTCTGCGCGCCCGCGAGATGATCGGCAAAGGGCAGCCGGTAGAAGTCTCCGAGATGGAGGCGCTCGCGGCGCTGCACCAGTTCACCTTCGTGTCGCACGAATACGACGGCATCATCCGCAAGCGCGCGGGAGTGCGGCTGGCTACCGGAAGGAGAACAGGAGGCTATCCCATCACCACGCTGCCCTGCAAGGACGGCTACATCACATTCTCCGCTTCTGCGCCACACCAGTGGGACTATGTGTGCGCCATGATCGGGCGCGAAGACCTGCTCATCGATCCACGCTTCGCCGCGTTCCAGACCCTCAAGG
The DNA here is from genome assembly GCA_024648655.1 of Chloroflexota bacterium. GTDB lineage: Bacteria > Chloroflexota > Dehalococcoidia > Lucifugimonadales > JADFKI01 > Bin90. The sequence continues at coordinate 4,333 of JAGGDZ010000279.1, forward strand.
ACGCCGCCGATGAGATAGATGAGATATTGCTTGAATGGGTAGCGGACAAGACAAGGCAGGAGATTGTGGAACTGGCGGCAGGTGTCTATTCCGTTCCGGCTTCTCCTGTGTTCGACCTCAGCGAGACTTTGCAGGACAGCCAATATGTCGAGCGCGGCCTGTTTGCCGAGTTCGAGCATCCGCAGGGTGGCAGGCTGACATTCCCGACAGTGCCATTTCACATGAGTCTTACCCGGCCGAAGTTCACGCCCGCTCCAACTCTTGGACAGCACAATGAACTGTTATCGGATGTCCGCGAGCAAGTGGATGAAACTCCGTTAGCCGTGACACCTGAGCCAACTATCTGCCCACCTTCCAAACCTCAAAGTGCAATAAAAAAAGGCCTGCTATCCGACGTCCGAGTGATCGACCTGACGCGCGTGTGGGCGGGTCCGCTGGTGGCGCGCATACTCGCGGACTTTGGCGCGCATGTCGTCAAGGTGTCCGACCCGCGCGTTCCCGTTGACCGCACGAGGGGCGTTGACAACAAGCACAATCGCAACAAGGACAGCCTCGCGCTGCGCCTCGACTTGCAGGAGGGCAGGGACGCCTTCCTTAGCCTCGCCGCCGTGTCCGACATCGTTATCGAAAGCTTCCGCCCGCACGTGATGCGAAACTTCGGCATGGACTATGAATCCCTGCGGCAGGCGCGCCCCGACATAATCATGTGCTCCATCTCAGGGTATGGCTCCGAGGGCGCGGCTGCGGAGTTCCCTGCGTATGGCACATCTGTCGAGTCGATTACGGGCATACCCAGCCTAATGGGATATGAGGGCGAAATGCCTATGACATCCGGCATCGCATACCCGGACCCGGTGACTGGGATGAACGCCCTTGCTGCTATAATGACCGCGCTGCGCCATCGCACGGCGACAGGGCAAGGTCAGTTCATTGACCTCGCTCTAGCCGAAGGACCGGTATGCCAGATAGGGGAGTTCATCGGCGCATACTCCCACAACGGCACTCTGCCTGCCCGCAGTGGCAACAGCCATCACAGACACGCTCCGCACGGCGTTTATCCGTGCTCGGGTGATGACAGATGGCTGGCGATTACCGTAACCTGTGAAGAGCAGTGGCTTGCTCTCTGTGAAGTGATGGACGCGCCCGCGCTAGCGGAAGACAAGCGATTCTGCGGCGAATCGGCGCGCAAGGCAAACGAGGCAGACCTGAATCGCATCATTGCGGATTGGACGAAGGAGCGCGATGCCATCGAGGCGATGAATGCGCTGCAATTCGCTGGCGTTCCCGCCGGCGCGGTTCACCGAAGCGTGGATATGCTCGGAGACCCGCACCTGCGCGAGCGCGACTTCTTTGTAACGCTGGACGAGCCGGATGTGGGCAGGAAGACATACCCCGGTCAGGCGATCATCACCGATGGGCTGCCCAAGCAGACCTGGAGACCATCGGCGCGTCCGGGCGAGCACAACGAACATATTCTGATCGAGTTACTGGGACGCGCAGCAACGTCCTAGAAGAAATACTTCTGTTGAAAGGTGATAGTGGATTGGCAGATATAGCAGTAGAATCCCCGATAACCGGAGTGGTAGTCGAAATAAGCGTCACGGCAGGCGAAGAGGTCGAAGACGGCGACCTACTTGTGGTTATAGAGTCCATGAAGATGGAGAACGAGATCCTCTCAGAGTACAATGGCACGGTCAAAGAGATACTCGTCCGCCCAAACCAGAACATATCTCAGGAAGACCCAATGCTAATACTATCGGTGGAATGAGCAGGCTTGTGTTCGACAAAGTTCTCATCGCTAACAGGGGCGAGATAGCCTGCCGTATCATAAGAACCTGCCGGAAGTTGAGCATCAAGACGGTTGCGGTCTATACGGCGGCGGAGGGCAGCCCGATGCACGCGGAACTCGCCGACGAGTCTTATGCGCTGCCTGAGAACGCCACGCCTGCGGCATCGTATCTTGACGCCGCTGCCATAGTTGCCATAGCCGTCGAGAGCGGTGCGGATGCTATTCATCCCGGCTACGGCTTCCTGTCCGAATCGCCCGCGCTTGCCGAACGCTGTGCCGAGCGCGGTGTTGTGTTCGTAGGCACTCGTCCTGATACCGCACGTCTGATGGCAGACAAGTGGGCTGCGCGCGCGAAGATGTCTTCGGTTGGCGTTCCCGTACTACCCGGAGCGCGAGTGCAAGCCGATGATGAGGAATCTGCTTTGTCCGCCGCGTCGAAAGTCGGACTGCCGCTAATGGTCAAGGCGACGGACGGCGGCGGTGGAATCGGCATGCAGGTCGTCGAGAGCGAGGCTCGTCTTCAGCGCGCGCTGCGCCGAGCAAGTTCTTCGGCATTGCGCGCATTCGGCAACCCTGAAGTCTATATCGAAAAGCTCGTAGCCCCCGCACGCCATATCGAAGTGCAGATAGTCGCCGATGAACATGGCAATGTGCGTCATCTGGGGGAGCGTGACTGTTCGGCCCAACGCAGACATCAGAAGGTTATCGAAGAGGCGCCTGCTCCAAATCTGCCATCTTCCTTATCCGAAGCACTCGCCGATATGTCGGTCAGTGCCGGACGCAAAACCGATTATGTGGGCGTGGGCACGTTCGAGTTCATTGTCGATGACAACGATTTCGCCTATTTCCTTGAGGCAAACACGCGCTTGCAGGTGGAGCACGGCGTTACCGAGATGGTTACGGGCGTTGACATCGTGGAGCAGCAGCTGCGAGTGGCGGCTGGCATGAAATTATCGATGAATGATAACGTCCCACCAAACGGCCACGCCATCGAATGCAGGATATACGCCGAAAATCCGAAAACATTCATGCCGTCGCCGGGCGCTCTGAACGCCTTCGAGCTGCCCTCTATGGCAAATCTGCGAATCGACATCGGTTATCGCCAAGGCGACGCCGTTACGCCGTACTTCGACCCACTTCTCGCAAAGTTCATCGCCTGGGGTGAGTGCAGGGACGCCGCTATAAGTCTGATGGATAGCGCGCTAAACGCATGCGAGATTTCCGGCGTGGACACGAATATACCGACGTTGAGAGCGGCGCTGGAGCACCCTGACTTTGCCGCCGGCCGATACACTACTAGTCTAATCGAGAGTCTGCCGTAACCCGGGGAGGGACAAGATGCCAATCGACAAAAATCGAGATATGTGGAAGCCCGGCATGCCCTGGGAGTACGCCATAGATGATATGAAGTATGTACGCGGACTTGCCGCCGAACTGGGCGGGCCAGAGCGCGTCAAGCGCCAGCATAGCGGCGGGCGCTTGACAGTACGCGAGCGCATCGAAAAGATGGTGGACCCCGGCAGTTTCCTAGAAGCCGGCCCTATGGTGGGGGCGGCCGAATTCGACGAAGACGGCAACATGATAGAGTTCACGCCCGGCGCCTACGTGATGGGACTAGCGGAGATCGACGGGCGGCCGGTAGCCATCGGCGGAGACGACTTCACCATCTCCGGCGGCAGCCCGCATAACGTCCGCAAGCACTCACGCCAGTTCACCCAGCCGCTTGCTACGCAGTACGGCATCCCGTACATACAGCTTGTTGAAGGAGTGGGACACAGCGCCAAGGCGGACGAAGCGTCCGGGCACATGGGCTTGCCCGGCGGTGATCTGTGGTGGAAGGGCGTTGAGCTGATGAAGCGCGTGCCGGTTGCCGCGGGCATCATGGGTTCGGTTGCGGGCGCACCCGCAGCGTTTGCGCTCATGTCCCACTTCACCGTCATGGTCAAGGAGCAGTCCCAGATATTCCCGTCAGGTCCCCCTGTTGTCCGCCGCGCCATCGGCGAGCAGATGGACAAGGAAGAACTCGGCGGATACAAGCGCCACGTCCACGAAAGCGGGCAGGTGGACAATGAAGCCGAGTCTGAAGAAGACGCCTTCGAGCAGATTAAGACCTTTATTTCCTACCTTCCGAACACGACGAACGACGTCGCACCGCGCGTGGAGACAGGCGACCCGCCCGATCGCCGTCCTGAGGAGCTGCTGAACATCATCCCGCCCAATCGACGACGAGGCTACGACCCGCGCAGGCTAATAAAGCTGGTTGTCGATAACGGTGAGTTCTTTGAGATGCGCCGTCACTGGGCTGGCTCGATTATAACCGGCTTCGCGCGCCTTGACGGGTACAGCGTGGGGGTCATCGGCAGCGACCCTATGAAGCTCGCGGGCGCGATGGACGGCTGGGCAGCCGAGAAGTACGCGCACTTCGTTGACCTTTGCGACGCATTCAACCTGCCGGTCGTCATATTCCTCGACATGCCCGGCTTCATGCTCGGATCGCATGCGGAGCGAATCGCCACAATGCGGCGGGGCGTGCGCGCGCTGATTGCCAGCGCCGAGGCAAAAGTCCCGAAGATTGAGTTCAATATCCGCAAGGCGTATGGTGTAGCAGCCGACGCCGCGCACAGTCTCGGGCATCCGGACGGACTAAACTTGCGCTTCGGCTGGCCTGCAGGCGAGTGGGGCGGCATACCCATCGAAGGCGGTGTTGCCGCTGCGTATCGGCGCGAAATCGAGAACGCGCCCGATCCGGAGGCACATCGCGCAATGATCGAGGAGCGTCTGCTGAAACTGCGCTCTCCGTTCCGCGCAGCGTATCGTGGCGATGTGGTTGACCTCATAGATCCCCGCGAAACGCGCCGCCTTGCTTGCACCTTCGTCAAGCTCGCCCAGCCGATGCTGCACAAACTGGCTCAGCGCGAGAAGCGGGCGGTCAGGCCATAA
>JAGGDZ010000479.1 GCA_024648655.1 Chloroflexota bacterium
CATCAGGTTGAACAGGCTGACCTGTATGCGCTCGGACAGGTCAGGTAATTCGTTTATGCAAAAGATGCCACGGTTCGTACGCGGTATCAGCCCGTAGTGTATCGTCAATTCGTCCGAAAGGTAGCGCCCCTCCGCAACCTTAATTGGGTCCACCTCGCCAATCAAGTCAGCAACCGTGATGTCCGGTGTCGCCAGCTTCTCGCTGTACCGCTCTTCGCGGTGCATCCACGAAATACCTGCATCGTCCCCGGACTGCGCCAGAATCCCCTTGCACTCCGCACATATCGGCTCCATCGGGTCGCAGTTGAGTTCGCACCTGTCCATAACAGGCACTTCTTCGTCGAGAAGTGAAACCATGTGCCGGATCAGCCGTGATTTCGCCTGCCCGCGCTCTCCAAGCAGGATGATGTCCTGCCCCGCGAGTATCGCGTTCTCAAGCTGCGGAATCACCGAATCGTCGAAGCCTATGATGCCGGGAAAAAGCTCCTCGTCCTTCCGTATCTTTCCGATGAGGTTGTTACGTATCTCTTCGCGTATTGTCAGGGGCTTGTAACCGCTCGCTCGCAGTTCGCCGAGTGTCTTAGCCTTGCCGGGCATATTCGCTCTCCCATCCCCATGTTTTCATATTATGCGCCGCAATTCATCGTTAGGTGGTAAAGTACCGCGATTCAATGTCTCAAGTGCGCTAATCGTTCGTCCTGAGTTTGTGGAAAGACGCATCAACCAGCGATCACATCAGAAACGAGATACCACCACGAACAAGACAATAATACCAGACACGCCGCGCCACTGACACACCAACTAGTCGAATGGATGATATACTGACCTGCATAATGGAGAATTACATCTGCAAGACATGCGGCGTCGAGTTCGCCGAGAGAGAAGCGCCACCTCCGAACTGCCCCATCTGCGACGACCCACGCCAGTACATCGGATGGGATGGTCAGCAGTGGACGACGATGGGCGAGCTGAAGGCGCAGGGCTACGCTAACGAGGTCCGCGACCTCGAACCGTGCCTGACGGGCATAGGCATCATGCCGTCGTTCTCCATAGGCCAGCGTGCCTTACTATTGCAGACACCGCACGGCAACGTGCTCTACGATTGCATCAGCCTGCTCGACGATAATGCCATCGCCGTGGTCGAGTCACTCGGCGGCATTCAAGCAATCTGCTTCTCACACCCGCACTTCTATGACAGCATGGTCACTTGGAGTCTCGCGTTCGACAACGCCGCCATTATCATCCCCGAAGCAGACCGTGAGCACGTGATGCGTCCCCATCCAAACATTCGATACTGGGACGGCAAGCCGCTTGAGCTAGTACCGGGCGCAACCCTGATTCAATGCGGCGGCCACTTTGACGGCAGCGCGGTGCTTCACTGGGCTGGCGGCGCGGACGACAAGGGCGCGCTATTCGTAGGAGACACCATTACGGTCGTGCCCGACCGCCGATTCGTCAGTTTCATGACCAGCTACCCTAACTTAATACCACTGTCAGCCTCTGAAATCGAGCGCATCGTTGCGGCAGTTGAGCCGTACGACTTCGACCGCATCTACGGCGGCTGGTGGGGGCGCAATGTTATGGAGGGCGGCAAGGAAGCCATCCGCCGTTCCGCAGCCCGTTACATCGAACACATTAGCGCGAACCCAAATGTGTAGTTGGGGCGTTTGAATTTAGTTATTCTCGCCGCCTGTAAATTTCCAGCCCTGCGTATGACAAGATGCTGCCCTTGATTGCCACCTCGGGCTTCTTGATAGTAACGCTTACTGCGCTCACGTTAAGCCGGTTGAGTATCCGAGCCGCAATCTCTTCCGCAACGCTCTCTATCAGGTCTTTGCTCTCGCCCTCGATGATTTCCTTCACGATCGAGTATGCCGGAAC
>JAGGDZ010000274.1 GCA_024648655.1 Chloroflexota bacterium
GCCCACGGACGCTTCGGGGTCCGTACTACTCCAGCGATTGGAGTAGGTCTTTATCGTTGTGGAGTCTATCGCGATTTCCCTGCCGAAGTCGGGCGCCAGCTCAAACAGTCTGGATGTGAGTTCCGCCATGCACTCTTCAATCAGCTTCAGGCACTCAGGTTTCTGAAGCTCCTTGAACACCCGCCCGAAGGTTCTTCGAGAGGGGATGCGATACACGGGAAACTTCCCCATGTAATCGATGACATCGAACCCGCAGAGTTCACACATCGCAGGGTTGTCGTTCAACTCCCTGACCAACCCTTTGATGGTGGGTATCCCGCGCATTCTCGCTATTATGAAAGCGCGGATTATGGGTTCTCTGGGCAGTTTCTTGCGTCCGACCGGCGCTTCGCCTGATATTCTCAGCACAATCTTCTTCAGACTGCGCGTCTTTACTATCTCTTCCAGTGACTCTCGATATTCCGATAGATACGGATGCAGATACGTTTGCGATGGAGCGTTATCTGTTCCGTATGGTCTATTTTTCACCGGTTCGGTGATTTTTCTAGCCAAGAGGTTAAACTCAAGAATATGAGATTAAAGTCTCTCAGGGTTCCTGCCTATACCTCACACCTCCTTTCAACAATCCGATGTATGCGGTTGACGTTCCTTTCCATATCAGTTCCTTTCCTGATTAAGATTGGATACAGTCGTCAGAACGCTCTTTCGCGTCCAAGCTCTTAATTGTATACCAACCACATAAGCATTGGACGCGATCCATGCGCGTCTTTGTTCCGAATTTTGACTCGCAATTGCAATGGCTGATGGACTTAGGCATCACCCGGCGGGGTTTCTGATCTTGCCGAACAGCTCGACCGACAGGCGCTTTACTTCGTATGCCAGCGCCGTCAGCGGCGTGTGCAGCGATATATTGGCAAGACCGCGATAGCGGTGCCGCTCCAGGTTGCAAGCGTCTTTCCACCATGCGAATACGCGCTCTATGCCGCCCCTCATCCCGTACTTCTCCCAGAACTCAGGGCTGCCCCGCCGGATCTTCCTGCCGAACAGCCTCGGGTCCTCACTAGGATCTTCCCAGTGCGCATCCCGGCAGGTGCTCCAGCCCTTTATCCTGTCCAGCCGCTCACACCCGCCCTGTCGGCAGCGGTACAGATGCCTGCCGGTCTCAGGGTCAGTGAGCACGTACTCCATCGGAACCTGCCCCATGCAGGTGGGTATGCCGTCCTTGGTGTAGATGCTGTCTCTGAGTTTCCCTCCGGGAGTGTCGGAGATGTTTATCACCGGCTCCACGCCCTCGTCCAGCAGAAAGGCGTAGTTGTGCCCGGCGTCGTAAGCGGCGTCCGCTATGAGCGTCTCCGGCGCGAACCACTTGAACTTCGCCTTCGCCTTGTGGAACAGGTCCTTGAGCACGCGCGGCTCAGACGAGCGGCCCGTGACGGTGATGGTGGCGAGCGCCACGTCGTACCGGGCGCAGGACAGGGTAACGGTCTTATAGCCCTGAACATAGCGCTTGCCGTCTGGAGACTTGCTGCAATACTTGAAGCCGAGCGACGCTTCGGGATCGGTGAACACAAGGCACTTGTCCGGTCGCCGGCAGCCGACGTACTTGCCCGCCGATGGGCACTGACCGCGCTAGTGCCCCCTGCTTACGGGCTTGCGCCTTGTGAACGACTGCACCGTGGTGGCATCGACCGAGACATCCACGCCTAGGTCGGGGAGTAGCGCTCTGAGTGGATTGACGACATCATCGAATACCTTCTCCAGCATCGCCGTTGTATCTTGCTCCGCTAGTTGCTTGAATACCCTTCCGAAGGTGCGCCGTGAGGGGGGCGCGCTTCCGAAGCCGCAGGCGTCTCTGAGCGCGGGGTTCTTGGCGAGTTGGTTTATCAGTTTGCTCTGTGTCTCGTAGCCTTCTAATCGTGCTGCCAGTAGAGCCTTGATCATCGGCTCTCTGGTAAGTGCCGTTCGTCCTCGTCCGCTAGTCCTGCCTTGTACGGGCGAAATCTTCTCCGCAATGTCGCTGACATTCACAAGGGAGAGCGCAGTCCGCAAATAGGCGCAGTCCGCGGCTTCTTACGTGTGTTTTCGCTCTCCTGTATGCTCAATGCTGACCATCAGAATCACCTCTTGCTAGTGGGGTTTTGTTGGTTGTTCGGAGGTCGTCAGGGTTGCAGCCCTGGCGGCCTTCACTTCTTCTATATCGTCGTTTTCTCGGTGCCGAATGCCTTTGTCGTCGAGGCTAAAAACCGTCCTCCTTCTGCATTGCTGACGTGTAGAATAGACGTGCGAATTATCTCATGATTGGCTCGTTTCGCAACCCCATGAGCGCCTGTTTTATGCGCTAGAAGGGCATTCGTAGATACTCCGACTGATAGATGGGCATGGCGTCGCAATTGCCCGACGGGCGATGGTACGAGGAAATCGCCCTGTCTTATCCTGGGTATCGCGCCGCGCGTCAGCGCGGTTTCGACCAGGATGGGATGATATAATCTCAGGGTGCAAAATGTTGAGGTAAATTGCCGATGAACATACCCGAGGCTGTAAATTGGCGACCAACTGGACCAACCTTGGGCAGTGGAGGCCAAGGCACTGTGCAGGTTGTCACCTCTCGAAATGGCCCGAACGACAAACTCTATGCTCTGAAGGCGCTAAGAAATACTGACTCACCGCAATCTCTTGCTCGATTTAGGCGAGAGATTGCGGTCGTTCAGCACCTGAACCACCCTGCCATTGTCCCAGTAATCGATTATTCTCGGGAGGATAACGGATTTCAATACTACGTCATGGATTTCTGCAAGGAGGCAAGACCACTCCACGACGTGATAGGCTCGGCCTCGAATTCGTACCATGGCAATGTACTGAAGAGTCTTGACCTGCTTGAGCAAATCGTCTCAGCAGTTGCAGCTTGCGAATCCGCCGATCCAAAGATAGTGCATCGTGACATCAAGCCCAATAACATTCTCGTTCTTCCAGATGAGACTATTCGGCTCATCGACTTTGGCATCTGTCAGGTTGATGACGCCTCGACGCTCACTCTGACTGACGAAAACGTTGGTCCCCGATATTACATCTCTCCGGAGTGCGAGATGGGGAACGTTGCAGAAATAGGAACTCATTCCAACCTTTATTCCGCCGCGAAAGTCCTCTGGTCGGCGATAACTTCAAGGCCGGCTTTCCCACGCGAAGAAGCTGTCTTCCGCAACTTGTCGATGAAAGCAATTTTCCCAAACGAGCCCGATACTTGGCACCTAGAAACAATCTTTGAGAGAACCATCCGAGCAAACCCCACAGATCGCTTCAGTAGTACCAGCGATCTTCTTGCCGAAATCTATGAGCTTCGCATTTTGATTCACCGAGGCTTCCCGCCACTCAGAGACGCAGGCAGTCGCTGTCCGTCCTGCGGACGGAGATCAATTGGAGAGTTTCGGGAGGAGCATATAGTCTTCGGCAGACCAAACCAGCGGCGGGGTGTAAGAGCGGATATGTGCAGCAATTGCGGGTTTGGCTTTATTAGGAACGTGAAGGTATTAGCGGACAAGATCAGCTATCTGGACGAGCTGAGTTGACGCTAACGAATTCTCTCATCCAGCATTAGTCGATACACGGGCAAATGAAACACCAAGATATGAGTGCGACCTTATGACTACGACAGTTGAACCCGGGGCACTTTCAGTGCCGAACCCAATCGAGGGCATTCTTATACCAGGCCAGATAGCCCTTGTCCGTCAGCGCCGCTATCTTATCGAGCGGGTAATGGCTCCGACAGTGCCCGGAGAATCGACACTCGTGGAGCTTTCCTGCCTCGACGACGACGCTCAAGGACAACCGTTGGTTGTTCTCTGGGAGAACGAGTTGGATGCTCAGGTACTTCATAACGATGGATGGGCGGACGTTGCCGGGAAAGGCTTTGATGATCCTGAACTGTTCGCTTCATACCTACGCACTTTGTCTTGGAACTGCGTCACCGCGACTGACCCCAACCTGTTCCAGTCTCCATTCAGGGCAGGCATTCGCACTGATGCCTATCAGTTGGAACCTCTGCGAAAAGCGCTTCGTCTTCCTCGCGTAAACCTCTTCATCGCCGATGATGTGGGCCTCGGAAAGACAATCGAGGCTGGGTTGATAGCCAGGGAACTTTTGCTGCGGAGGAGAATCGACCGTATCGTTGTCGCGTGTCCACCTTCTATGCTGGAACAGTGGCGCGATGAGATGGAAACGCGATTCGGACTAAGGTTCACGATACTCGACAGAGGCTACGTTGCCCAGATGCGCCGGGAGCGTGGCTTTTCAGTTAACCCATGGACTACTCACTCTTACTTTCTTGTATCCCACCGGCTGCTGATTGATGAAGCCTATGCTTCCGGGCTGAGAGACTGGCTAGGAGAGTTTGCTCCTCAATCATTACTTGTGCTGGACGAGGCGCATAATGTGGCGCCTTCGAGTGGCGCTCGATATGCCATCGATTCGCAGACCACGAGAGCTATCAGAGACATAGCGCCTCGCTTTGAGCACCGTCTCTTTCTTTCGGCAACGCCACATAATGGACATTCAAATAGCTTTTCGGCCTTGCTGGAAATCCTTGACCCACAACGCTTCTGTCGGGGCGTTCCCGTTAGTCCAGACCAACTGGATGAAATTATGGTTCGGCGACTAAAGTCCGACATCAGGGACCTCGAAGGAGGTTTCCCAAAGCGTACGGTCCTTCAAATTGACATTGATGGACTGCCAGAGGATTCTCCCGAGTTAATACTGATGGAAATGCTTGACAGGTATCGCTCAGAGCGGGAAAAGCGATTGTCAGGGGCCACGAAATCCCAACAAGCAGTCGCGGCATTGGTTGCCGGCGGTTTACAGAAGCGACTGTTGTCCTCGATAGATGCCTTCGCACGCACGCTTAACGTTCATCGCAGGAGTGTAAAGCGGGCGATTGACGAAGCCGCCGAAGCCGCCTCCGTGTCCCCATCCCAGCTCGAAGATCTGATGCGGCTGACGCTCGAGGCCGATGATGCCGCTTCAGACTCAGTAGACTCGGAAGAAACACTCTACGATGCGGAAGAATTGACAGAAACTGTTGTCGAACAATCAGACCTGTCGACCAGGGAATTGGACACTCGCATGGTGACCGCCACCGCGGCATCCAGCGATGGTAGCCATCTTGATGGGTTAGCGGCGCTTCGGCGAGAGATCGAATTAGTCGACGAGATGTTGTCGATAGCGGAGGAGGGGCGTTACGCTGGGGATGCCCGCGTGACTAAGCTGATCCAGTGGATCAATGACAACATGTGCCCAGACCTTCAATCGAGGGATGGCGGATCAGCACACTGGAATGACCGACGGGTTATTATCTTTACCGAATATGAGGACACACGCCGCTACATAGAACGATGTCTAAGGGAAGCGATCGCTCAAACAGATGAAGCAGACAGGCGCATTGCCACCTTTACCGGGAGCACTTCTCCTCAGAAGCGTGAGGAGATTAGAGACATCTTCAACAAGCCACCAGGCGATGATCCGTTGCGGATTCTAATAGCTACCGATGCGGCACGCGAAGGGCTGAATCTGCAACGTCACTGTCAGGACTTATTCCATTTTGACTTGCCGTGGAATCCGGGGAGACTTGATCAGCGGAACGGGCGGATAGACCGCAAGCTTCAGCCAGCCGATGAGGTGTTCTGCCACTACTTCGTCTATGCCCAGCGGCCAGAAGACAGAGTGCTCCAGGTGCTTGTCGAGAAAGCAGAGCGTATTCGTGAAGAACTTGGCAGCGCTGCCAAGGTTCTGGAGGGCCGTGTAGCTGAGAGCATAGGCAGGGCGGGTATGCGTAGGGACCGCCTGGATGAGCTTGCGGAATTCATTCAGGATGCCGGATTAGACGACAGGCGTAATGTGGTCGAGGATGAACTGGAGGCATCTCGTTC
>JAGGDZ010000062.1 GCA_024648655.1 Chloroflexota bacterium
GCCCACGCTCACCGTCACCGCCTTTTCTGTGGCGTAGGTGGTCGAACCCTCCAGCGTTGCCGTGACGGTTACAACGGTCGCCGACGCCCCCTCGCCCACGCTCGCGGGATCGACGCTCAGACTGAGGCGGCCCGAGGGCGCTGCATCATCGTCGGTGATGGTGACGCTGGTCCCGGTCACCGTGAGCCCGCTCGCGGCGCCGCTCACCGACACCGTCTCGTCGGGCTCGTCAATGACGTCCTGGGTCGGCGTCAGAGTGAAGGTCCCGCTGGCCGACGAGTCACCCGCCGGGATGGTGATGTCAAAGTCCGCCACCGCAGCAAAGTCCGTGCCCTCGGACGCCGTGCCAGAGCCCACGCGCACCGTGACGGTTTTCGCCGCGGCGAAGGTGGTCGTACCCTTCAGCGCCGCCGTCACCGTCACCTCGGTCGCCGACGCTCCCTCGGCCACGCTCCCAGGGCTGGCGCTCAGGGTGAGACCGGTGGGTGTGGCGTCGTCATCGATGATCGTCAGCCCACTGCTCGCAAATAACTGCCCCTCGTATGTGACAGTTCCAGCAACAAATCTATTGCCATCATCGATGTTATTGTCGTGCACGGTGACAACAAAAGATCCCGTAATTTGCTGTTGCCCCGCGGGAAGGGTGAATGTGAAAGGAGAATTGGTTTGGTGTCTGGTAGTAGGCGGCAAAGTGACAATAACATCTGTGTTTTCGTCGAAAGTTACAGTTTTGCCGCCTACGCCTACTGTATATATTCGATAATCAACTGAAACCGAACCGGCGTCTTCAGAGATTCGCTCTGGATTCAAATCCACTCTTACCGCTCCTAGGGTATCGTTATCGCGAATATCTAGCGTCGCCGGGTAAACCGTGTTTCCACTTGCCGTCCCAGTGAATGTAAGGAACTCATCCCCATCCCGGCGGTTTTCATCCGTCACGGTAAGCGTGGCATCTCCACTGCCATCCAAGTCGCCAGCCGGAATAGTGATCGTGAGCGACTGCGTACCGCTGAAGTCAGCCCCTCTGGTTGCACTGTCCCCTGCCCGTCCAACTGTGACCGCGACATCAATGTCGTTACTCAACGTCGCACCGTCAACCAGGGATGCCGTCACCGTAACTGTCTCATTCGTGGCACCCTCGTCCAATTCGGACGGGCTTACCGACAGGCTGACAGGCATATCGTCAAATAGGATTAGGGAATGACCCGCACGAAGCGAGTAGCCTCTGTGGCCTGTCGGCACACTCGGGAGGTCACTCAATTGCACAGTGCCTATCCCTGTGCCTGACTGGGTGACAGTTACCGAGTCCGAGGACACACTACCCAGCGCAAAACTTGCAGAACTATCCGATAACGTCGCGCCCTGGGCGGTCAACCCGACTTCAAAACTAAAGGGCGCTCCCTTGTCCAAGCTAACGCCGATGGTCGCCGGGCCTGATGCCGTCAAGTCTGTGTTATCAGTACGTTGCAAATCCAGGATAAACACAAAGGGGGCTCCAGGATTACTCCGCAAATTTAAAGTATCAATGCCGGAAGTGCCGACAAACAGATTGTCAGGAATGTGAGAAAGTTCGTTGTGCGACAAATATAACGCATCCAATTGCGATAATTTACTAAAGACATCTGAATTGAGTGATGTCAAATTGTTGGAATGCAAGTATAAATCTTCTAAAGATGTTAGTGCATCGAAAATGCCGCTTGGAAGAGTCGTAATTTCATTTTGATGAAGATTCAACTCTCTCAAGTTTGTAAGACTGTCGAAAGCATTGGCATCCAAAGAACTTATATCATTAGAGGAAAGAATGAGTTTTCTCAGAACGGTAAGATCATCGAAAGTCCCATCCGATATGGTCGTAATATCATTGATATTTAAATTCAACTCTCTCAAGTTTGCAAGACCATCGAAGGTATCGGCACCCAAAGAACTTATATCATTATTTGTGAAATTAAGCGTCCTAACAGACGACACATCCCTAAAGATGTTATCTGGCAAGTTTGTGAGTTTATTGTTTCGAAGTGTTATCTCAGTCACACCAGAAAGATCGTTGAAGTCGCCATCCTTCAATCTAGTGATATTCCTATTGGACAAAGTCAACGTGCCTGTGATTCCGTTTAACTGAGCTTCAGTAACGTCTCCGCAGGACGTGCCACTCGGCAGTTTGGCGAGAATCGCATTTCTGACCTGCGTCGTGCGATCACATACGGATGGTGTTTGTGCTTCTGCCGAGTCCGAAAGGAGGGCAAAAGAGACCGTCACGAGAAGACCTATTACGCAAAGTTGAATGACTCTGTTCATGTAATTCCTGGTGCTTGTGGCAGCTCGACTAGTGCTGTAGAGTCTAACTTACGAGCTGTCGATTCCGGGTAAAGAACATCGGCGTGCGTGAGATGAAACGTACCGTTTGTATTGCGCCTGTTAATGGGAAAGCAGCGTCGTTTGCGCTCACCGTACGGCGTAACGGACCGAGCGATCCTTCACTTTCAGTTGCCATTTCTGTTCCAATTACGGGTGGAAAGCTCCTGTCTGCTATGCTGCTACAAGTGCGCGGACATTGCAGCGCTAGCTGGGGGACACAGATGAAAAGGGTGACTTCCGAGTAGGTGTGTCTGCCGGTGTCCCGGCTATGACACCGAGGATGAGGACAGCGCGCGCGCCGCCGGTGAGACGGCGAAGGGAAACGCGCGTGGAATGCGCGGCGGGCGTTCCGGCGAGGAAGAAGCGGGCTCCAGACCGCCGGACGCAGTTGCGGCTTGCGGCCTATTGTACACGAAGAACGCCATCGACCACCCCGACCCACCGGTCAAATCATTTGAACCCGCCTGTCCGGCCCCAGGGGCCCACATCTCCACATCATAAACCATGATGCCAGATACCGGAGCGCTTCGGCGCCGTCAATCTCGACAACGGCGTTCCGCGACCAGCGTCACCGCCTCCGCCACCCTCGGCGGCTCGACCACCTTCGCCGAGGACAAGACCGTCACGGTCAGCGTCGGCTCGGGCACCGCCACCGAGGGCACCGACTTCGTCGCGGTGGCCGATTTCACCCGCACCATCGCCGCCGGCGCGTCCTCGGGCAGCGCCACCTTCGACCTCGACCCCACCCAGGACAACCTCGACAAGCCCGACGAGACGGTCGCCGTCGGCGCCACCGCCAGCAGCCTCACCGTGACCGCTGGATGCGGCGTCCGATGACATCGTTCGACACCGCCGACTGTGCTACGCTACGAAGCGATAGGAGCGAGTGAGTCCCGATCTGCTTGAGGCTGTAAATTCATATATCGACCACAAGTGAATGTCGGTCTCGGCTGTAGCGCGTCCGGGCATGACGGAAGAAAGGTCACGGGCTTCCCGCCGGTCAACCATTCTTTGTAAGCCCCCTTCGATACGCGGCTTCGCCGCTACTCGAGCTGAGGGTTGCCCTTTTCGCCTCATCCC
>JAGGDZ010000076.1 GCA_024648655.1 Chloroflexota bacterium
AAGGGCTTCGAGGAAGCTATCGACGATCCGCAGGCCGGCGTTGACATTCTGGTCGAAGAGAATCCTGACGAGATAGACGAGGCGATCGACAGACCCGGCGCGGATCTTCTGGTGCCGCAATGGCAGCTTCCGTCCGGAGGGGGATTTGGCACGCAGGAGTCTGCCCGATGGCAGAGCTTCGTGGACTGGATGAAGGAACAGGGAATGATCGATAGCAGTTTCGTAGCGGCCGACGCATATGACACCGACGTAACGGGGAAGTAGGACAACATGTCGCTGATCCAGGAACTCAGAGATCGCCACAATGAGCTGTGGCGGAGAATGACTCACCACCCATTCGTGACAGAGATGGGGGACGACACGCTGTCTTTGGAACGTGGCAGGCGCTACTTCCTCCAGGACTACGTGTTCGTCAACGACCTTGTCGCAATGATGAGTATGGGGGTGGCCAAGGCACCTGACCTAGTTGCTGCCAGCCATCTCCACTCATTCCTTTCCGGGATACTCGACCCTCAGGCTGCGGCTGAGAACGAGTTTTTCCTGCGGGCGTTCGAAGTGCTACAGGCAACCGAGGAAGAGTACTCGGCCGTAAGCGCTTCGCCCGTGACGCAGGGCTTCGGAGACTTTCTCGTAAGAACGGGTCTCGAAGGCAGTTTCGAGGAGATCGTGACAGTCTGCTATGTCACGGAGGGAACGTATCTGGACTGGGGTTCACGGCTCCTCGAACAGGGTAAGCGACCCTCAAATCCGATCTATCGCCAATGGATCGACCTGCATGGCCCCGCCGTCCTAGGCTACTTCGTGGACTGGTGCAAGGAGTACTTGGACTCAGTGGACCTCGGCGCCCAGCGTCCTAGAATCGAGCGGGCATTTCATACTGCCCTACGTTACGAGTATCTATTCTGGGAGGCGGCATACAACGGAGATTCATGGCCGGACCATTAGATTCCAAGACACTCAAGATTGTGGAAAGAGTATTCCTGTATTGACAGACACGTTAAGCCGTTGTAGCCTCTGCCAAATCAGAATCTTGGCTCAGAGTGGATCGAGATCTCGCACAGAGTAGAACGGAATAAGAACCATGACCACATACAAGAGTTCATATGGAAAGTTCGCTATGCTGTTTGCCGCTCTAGTAGCGGCTTTGTTATT
>JAGGDZ010000337.1 GCA_024648655.1 Chloroflexota bacterium
GCAAACCTTCCCGCACTCGGCGCAGATCCTGTGGTCAGACAAATGTTCTCCACAGTTCTCGCAGAAGTTTATGGTTGGCCCCAATGTCTAGACTACGAAACGGGAAAAATAAGGTGAATCCAAAGGGATGCGATAGGTTCTGATCAGAGCGCGAAGCGCTCATCAGCGGGTGTGCGATAGTTGAGACTTTGATGTGGTCTCTCATGGTTGTAGAAGTCGAAGTAGGCGCGTATGCTGGTCTGTAGCTGGCGGCGCCGTGTGATACTGGTTGAGATAGAGGTTCTCCGATTGGGCGTTGCGCCCTAGGCGTTCGCAGAAGACGTTGTCGAGGGCACGGCCGCGGTCGTCCATGCTGACCTGGATGTTGGCTGCAAGCAAGCAGGTGGTGAAGGCATCGGCCGAGAGCTGTGCGCCGTGGTCGGTGTTGAAGATCGTAGGCTGACCCTGGCAGAGCGGCGTAAGGCATCGAGACAGAAGATGCCGTCCAGGGTGTTGGAGAGCTGCCAGGCGAGCACATAGCGACTGTGCCAGTCAATGACCGCGGCCAGGTAGATGAAGCCTCGGAGCATCGGCGCATAGGTGATGTCAGCGCCCCAGACCTGGTTGACATGCGTAATCGGCAGGTTGCGCAAGAGATAAGGATAGCGCATATGTCCTTTGCCGGGAGCCCTGCTGTTTTTCCTGGGGTAGATAGCTTGAATGTCCATCAGACGCATCAACCGTCTGACGCGTTTGCCATTGATGGCGTAGCCCAGTCGGCGCAGATAGGCTGTCCTCTTGGGCCAGCCGTAGAAGGGTGTGCGCATGTACTGCTTGTCAATCAGGCGCATCCGATGCAGGTTCAGAGCCGACTCCGAAGTCGCTTGATAGTAGAAAGAGGCCCGATTCAGTCCCATCAACTCGCACTGCCAGCGTACACTCAGGACTGCATGCTTGCTATCGACCATTCGTCGCCTCTCTCTGACCGAAGCCGGCAACTTTTTTGCAGCCACGCAAGTTCCATCTTGAGCCGCCCGATCTGTTCGTAAAGTTCTGCTTCCTGCGCCTCCTGCTCCCGTTGTTTGCGTTCACCGTTCGTTGCGAAGACCCGGGGCCTGTCTTCCTGCAACTGCCGTTTCCAGGCCCGTATCAGATTGGCATGAACCCCGTGCTCACTCGATAACTGGCTGATCGTCTTGCTGCCTTCTAGCGCCTCCAACGCAACTCGAAACTTGTAGGCCGCCGTGTGTCGCCGCCGTTTCTTGACCCTCGTTCTGCCCCTCCACAGGCTGTGTGATTTGCTCCATTATACACCTTAGCTCGTGGTCCAGTTTTTGGGGCC
>JAGGDZ010000160.1 GCA_024648655.1 Chloroflexota bacterium
TGTGGAGAACGGAATCATGGCACAGCCTAGCATCAACTTTGAGGTCGAGATACACGTTGTCGAAAGAGACAGCAACATATACGCTGCCACGATAATGCCTTTTCACGTAACGGGATACGGTGACTCGTTCGACGGCGCGATTGAACGCGCCAAAGAAGGATTAGGGCTTCTGCTTGAAGAATACGAAGCTGACGGCAACCTGCAACAGCTCTTGGAAGATAGTGGCGTCGTATACACAGTGACGGACGAAGCTCCTGATACGGACAGTTCAGTACGCAGGGTGAGGGAACAGATAGCGTATGCTGGATCGCGTTAGCGCCTGCTCGGTCATGCAGACATTCAGGAGATTCGGGTTCTCAGTTCGTCAGTCCGGCGATTGGCTCATTATCCGCTTCCCCTACCCAAGCACCAGGGCTGGAGTGTTGGACCTTAGTGAAGGCTTCATGTACTGGAATGACCTGAAATACTGGGCTGACGCGGCAGGAATTGAGCGCGAGCAGTTTGAAGACATTTGTGAAGAAGGCCAGCACTAATCGGTTACGATTACACGATCTATGGCCGAGGGGAAAGAGAAGTGTTGCTTTACCATTTGCGTACGACGCCGTACTCAATGTAGTGGTGGTGGAATTGAAAGAGAGCTTGTGTCAATTGTCGTGGAAATTCCTTCCGGGCAGTCTAGGTTCTGTGGACAATTGAGGCATATGATATGTTAAGAGCATGGCAAATACAAGACTAACGACAGTCAAATGGAAGCGGATACTGGGGTTTCTGCGCTCCGACCCCGGAGTGTATGTCAAAGACGAGGCTGAGTGCAGGAAGTTCATAGAGGCCGTAGTCTGGATAAACAGAACGGGAGCGCCGTGGAGAGACCTGCCTGAGAAGTACGGCAAGTCTAACAGCGTGTTCAGGCGCTTCACGCGTTGGAAGCAGAACGGAGTTTGGGAGCGGATGTATGAGCACTTCATACAAGAGCCTGATATGGAGAATCTACTGATAGACAGCACGATAGTGCGCGCGCATCCGTGCGCTGCGGGGGCGTCTGCTGAAAAAGGGGGCAAGGCGCGCAGGCGTTAGGCAGAAGCAGAGGCGGGTTTAGCACGAAGATTCACGCAAGCGTTGACTCTCTGGGCAATCCGTTGAGGTTCATCCTGACGGCGGGACAAGAACACGACGCCACTCAAGCGGAAGAGTTGGTGGAAGATATGGAGTGCGAGCGAGTTGTAGCAGACAAAGGATATGATTCGGACGCGTTCCGTGAGTATGTCGCGCAGATTGGGGCAACGGCTGTAATACCGCCTAAATCCCATAGGAAGAAGCAGTATTGGTATGATAAGCACATATACAAAGAGCGGCACTTGGTTGAGTGTTTTTTCAACAAGGCGAAACAATTTCGCAGAGTGTTCTCTCGTTACGACAAGCTAGCCGACAGCTATCTGAGTTTCCTGCACATCGCCGGTACTCTAATCTGGCTCAAATGAATTGTCCACAGAACCTAGATTCCTGCCTCCGTAGGGCCGAGAACGATGCCAGAGATGACATATCCGCGGCTTACTCTCACGCGCTCACCATAGTGAGAAAACGTAAAATTCCGTGCCTAAAGATTGAGGACACGTTCACCACCGGTCTCACCGACAGACAATGGAATGCACTGGTCTTGCAGGAAGGAGCAGTGAGTAAGGAGAGTGGGGCTCCAGGAGGCTCATTCGGGATAGGCAAGAACGCTGTCATGAATGTATCGGATCTACAGACAGTGTTTTACAGCACTCGCTATGTACAAGGTCGGAAAGGGCGGGTGGAGAAGCTTCAGGGAAAGGCTACTCTCATCGGTCATTCTGACCATCCGGTTCGGGGGACGACCTTCAGCACATTGGCTTTTACTGCCAAAAGGGGGAAACTGTCCACCAGTTTCAGCGAGGGGTCATATTCCGCCTGCTTGAGCATCTGCTGCCATATCATCTCCTTCACGGAGCATAAGTTGGCAGCCTGTCTGACGAATGTGGTGCGATGCAGCGTTCGCAGCGCGGGAAAGAAGTGCGAGTAGTGGCGCCGGAAGTAATTGAAGACAGCCTTGTCTTGATGCAGGCTCAGATATTCGCCCACAACTTCGATGGTGAGGACTTCGCTGTCTGATAGCGCTGGATTCGGACCTCGCTTGCGGAGGCGCTTATTCTGGAGAATATCGTTCTCATAGTATCGTCAATCATGCAAAAAGTGGTTATGATGAAGTCGTCCAGGTCCACGGTGTCCTCCTTGGAGTTTGGTTCAACCCCATTAGAGACTCTGGGACCTGGTTCTTCAACTATTACTATCCTTTGTATAAAACTCGCACATCGGGTTCACTAATTACCAGCAAGATGGTTGGTTGGGATGGCGCAAGCGCAGGACACGTTATGGTGATTCGTCGCTTGGAACCGGAGCGAACTAAGTCGCGCCCTCCGCTTCCATACTCCGCCTGACTCCGGCTTCACAGATGGTATAATGGCCCCAGTCGCAAACCTCAACTCACTTAGTTCCGGAGAGAACCGCGATGACCAGCAGGACGACCACACTCACACAGGAAAGGGAGAAGCTCGAACGCTTTCCCGACTACCCGCCGCGAGACGACATGCAGAACTGGATCCACCTCTACGAACCTTCAGTCATCACGTCTCTGGCGATCCACTACGCCGACGAGCCGGACGTCACGGTGGCGAGCGAGGTTCCGGTCACTCTTACCTCGCCCGTGAGAGAGGATGCGCGGATACCTGATCTGATGTTTGTGCGCGGCGGTGACCGCAAGTTGATGGAAGAGCAGCGGGGCTATGTGATAGACCGTCAGGTCAAGGCGCCTGACTTCGTGCTGGAGGTAGCGTCTCCGACAACGGGGAGAGCGGACTACACGGACAAGCGGACTGACTACGAGCGGTTCGGCATCGGTGAATACTGGCGGTTCGATCCGAGCGGTGGCGAGTATCACGATGCGGCGCTTGCGGGAGACCGGCTGGTGGACGGGGTGTATGAGCCGATAGCGATAGAGAATCTGGGCGAGGGCCGTCTTCGTGGTTACAGCGAGGCGCTGGGGTTGTATGTGTGCTGGGAGGAGGGGATGCTGCGCTTCTTCGATCCCCGAACTGAGAGATACCTCAGCAGTCACGAGGAAGACGCAGGCCGCCTTGATGAGGAGCGTGCCGGTCGCATGGCGGCAGAGTCTCGCGCCGAACAGGAACGAGCCGAGCGTCTGGCGGCGGAGTCTTGCGCCGAACGGGAACGAGCCGAGCGTCTGGCGGCAGAGTCTCGCGCCGCGGATGCCGAAGCTCGCGCCGCGGAGCTTGACGATGAGCTTCGGCGGATGCGGGGAGAGTAAACGCCGCGACCTGAAGTACGCCTTGCCGCGGAAGTCCTACAAGAACCCCTGACTCAAGCAAGAACCCCTGACTCAAGGAGACACCGGATGCCGGAACCGACACCAGCAGACTTTTTTGTCAATGCCGCAGCCCGCGAAGCTGGCCTCTCCAACGACGTCTGGCATCAGGCCTACGTCCTGTTCAGGCGCGAAGCCGATAAGGAAATGACCTTTGATGCCTATGAGCGTGAGCGAACGGTCCGAGTTCCTTCTAAGGGTGGCGCCGTCGATGTCATGGTACGATGCCAGCCCGACCCGCGTGAAGCGCTGATATTTCGCTTCACCGCGTTCCCGGCCGGTCCTGGGGCGCAAGTGCGTCAACTCTCAAGAGCGTACCGGCGTGACGGCGAAAGTCGCCCCGTGCTGGGAGAGGCTGCCCTGCTGGATGTCAGGCACAGTTGGTAAGGGGCAGACCGCGAGTCTGACGTTATCGCTGGCCGGCTAGACGTGACGTTTATGCTGAGCAACGACAAACCGAGCGGGACATTTTGACCACAAAAATGTCCCATTTCTCATGCCCGTTCCTACATCAGCGCTGCCCTTAAACTGGACAACCTAGCCCGGAGGACAATCGCGCGGAGAAAGTGTCCTGCGCTCAATTCACATACGAGGCATGCCATGGGAGAACTGCACTTCAAAGCCGTCGTCC
>JAGGDZ010000206.1 GCA_024648655.1 Chloroflexota bacterium
ATATGCAGGGCGTTTTCGGTACGCTGATAGTTGACAAGTTCAGCCTCTTCTTCAAATTGCTCCTCGCAACGGCCGCTGCGCTGGTGCTCCTGATGTCTGGCGCATACGTCGACCGTATCCAGCGATTCCGGGCAGAGTTCTACGGACTTATCCTGCTCGCCACATCCGGCATGATGCTGCTGGCGTCCACTACCGAGCTCATTACGATTTACGTCGCTCTGGAGCTGACCGCGTTGCCGACGGCGGCGCTGGCCGCGTTCATGCGTGACGGTCGCTCGGCGGAGTCAGGGATGAAGTTCCTGATCCTGAGTGCGGTTAGCTCTGCGGTGCTGCTGTACGGCATGGTGTTCATATACGGATACACCGGCACGACGTCACTGACGGCGATCGCGGCGCAGATAGGCGCAATGGCCGATGCTGGTATTCTGAACCCCGCCGCGGCCTTCGGCGACAGTAAAGCTCTTCTGTTTGGAATAACTCTGGTGATAGCCGGATTCGGATTCAAGATATCGAGCTTCCCATTCCAGTTCTGGGCGCCGGACGTGTACGAGGGCGCGCCAACTCCGATAACGGCGTTCCTTTCCGTAGCGTCGAAGGCAGCCGGATTCGCCGTTTTGCTAAGGGTCTTCTACGTTTCGTTCCCGATGGATGTCGTGAGTGAGAACTGGGTCGCGATATTCGCTGCGCTGAGCGTCGCTTCGATGACGTTTGGCAACCTTGTCGCGATTCGCCAGAACAACATCAAGCGAATGCTTGCGTACAGCACCATCGCGCACGCAGGCTACGTGATGGTTGGACTGGCAGCCTTCGCTTCTGGATCGACAGAGCAGACGGAGATCGGGACGAGCGGCATACTGTTCTACCTGGGTGGATACGTCGCTACGAACCTGCTGGCTTTCGGGGCGATAGTCGCCATATCCAACAGAATAGACTCCGACGACATCGCCAGCTACGCGGGCATGGTGAAGCGCGCCCCGCTGCTGGCCGCAACTCTGGGATTTGCGATGATCTCGCTGACAGGGATTCCTCCAACCATCGGGTTTATGTCGAAGATATACCTTTTCGGTGCGGCTGTAAGCGCCGACATGGCTTGGCTGGCGATTGTCGGCATGGTAAACAGCGTGATCTCGGCATACTACTATCTGAGAGTCGTAAAGGTCATGTTCCTTGAGAAGAC
>JAGGDZ010000151.1 GCA_024648655.1 Chloroflexota bacterium
AAAAGAGGAGATGTAACCGCAATCACCAGCGCCGACAAAGATAGCGCGAAGGCGAATATCGAGTCGCCCCCAACATCAAAAAACAGTAGTCTGAAAACTATCGCATCTGCGCCTCCGGCCTTCTCGATTACCCACAGAGGAAAGAAGAAAGTGAGGATGCTCGCGGAAAATATCGTGTCGGAGAAGTCATACAGCGCCCACGCTGGCAGAGACAGCCGCTCGCGCAAAGAACGCCTGCCCTCGGTGTCTGTCAGAAGTGTCATCTCTGCCTTAAATGTGTTCGACAATTAGCACTTCCTATCAGCAGAATGCCAGCCCGCAGCATCACACGGGCAACATCGCTTCAAGATGCTCGTCCGGCTCTATGCCAAGCGAGCCAAGTACCGAGTTCAACATCACGTAGTAGCCTATAACCACGACAAGATCAACCGCTCCCTCCGGTCCCAGCAGATGCTCGATAGCCTGAAAAGTGCGCTCGCTCAGCGCGCCGTTCTGCACTAACTCCTTGCCTGCCTGGGCGAACACGCCTTCTTTTGGCGGCAGGCCCATCGGCGCCCTTCCTGTACGAATCGCCTCAATGACTTCAGGTCGTACTCCAACGGCCCTCGCAATGGGTTCATGATGTCCCCACACATATTGGCTGTCGAGCGCCCGAGCCACTCCAAGTATCGCAGTTTCCCGAAACGCGGGATGCAGAGACGAGCGAAGCCTGACCTGCTCGCCCAGCGCACCCACGGCTTCAGCAGTGTCTGGGCTGTTCAGCAGCAATCGAAAAGAGTTCGGCATCCCCTTGCCGTCTATTCCACTCCGCGTCCGTTCGATATGGTCATACAACGACTGCTTTTCGGCGGGCAAGTCTTCTCTCGAAACATACGGAATACGCGCCATATCTACCTCCCTGCTATCAGTAACTTCCGTTTATGGTGAGCCTGTCGAGTCACCTACTCCGTCCCCGCGATGCGCCGCAATAAATCTTGCTTCACTTGCCTCTGACGGGCTTCCAGCCTCTCGCTCACGCCAACCGGATATTCGTGCGGCGACCTGATACGCCTACAATGTGCTGGCAGACGCTCAAGTTCTCGTGAGCATCGCTCTCGCAGTTCATCTAGAGAGGATGCATCTTGAAGTCGCTTGCCGTCCCTCATCACATCCGACAGTAGCGCCTCTGTTCCATCCGGCGTAGGCTCATCGGCGAAACCCATCACATCGCCTGCATACTTACAGTCCGCATCCACGCGCCGGAACACCTGCTTCACGCCCACCAGCGTCTCCTTGTCCTCACTGAGTTTCATTGTAGGCTTGCCGTCATACTCAACCATCTTATAGACGCAATCAAGCCACGGGTAGTCTGCTGATGTCCCGACATTCGTACCCACCCCAAAGCCGTCGATCGCCCCACCGTTTCTCAGCAGCCTTTCAATTTCGAACTCGTCCAACCCGCCGCTCGCCAGCACCTGTACACTCCGCATACCGGCAGCATCCAGCATAGCCCGCGCCTCGAAAGACAGCGCCAGTAAGTCGCCGCTGTCCAGCCTGATGGCATTTAGTTCGTGCCCCTGCTCTCTCATTCGCTTCGCAACTACGACGGCGTTGCTAATGCCCTCCATCGTGTCATAAGTGTCCACGAGAAAGGTTGAGTTGTCCGGAAAAGATGCGGCGTAGGAGTCAAATGCCTCCAACTCACTATCGAACGACGTGATGAATGAGTGCGCCATCGTGCCCACAGCCGGAATGCCATAACGCCCTGCCGCCAGCACATTGCTCGTCCCCGCGAACCCCGAGATATAAGAAGCTCGCGCGAACTTGATAGCTGCATCTATGCCCTGTGTGCGCCGCGCCGCAAAGTCCACTACTGTCCTGCCATCAGCAGCCTCCACAACACGCGCCGCCTTGGTCGCCAGCATGGTGTGAGTATTGAAAAGGTTCATCAGGAGCGTCTCCACGACCTGCGCCTCTATGACCGGAGCAGTTACCTCCAGCACCGGTTCATTGGCAAAGAATACGGTCGCTTCCGGCATGGCTCGCACTCTACCGGTGAAGCGCAGGTCTGCGAGATACTCCAGAAAGCCCTCGTCGAACAGCCCCATTGAGCGCAGGGAAGTTATATCTCCCTCGCTGAAGTGCAGCCCGTTCAGCGCGTCTAGTATATCTTCAAGGCCAGCAAATACTAGGTAGCCGCGATTCGTCGGCAGACGCCGCACGAACAGGCTGAAGGACGCCTCCGCCATAACCTCAGCCTGCCAGTATGCCTGCGCCATTGTCAGCTCATACAGGTCTGTGAACAGGCTTAACGAAATGTCTGGGGCAGCGCTTGGTGACAATTCGGGTCTCATTTACCTCTGCCAAGCAGTAACCGTTTCGCGGAAACGCGCATCACATATAACGCATCACATATAATAGTGAACACTCTTTCCGTATCGGCTATGCTACATTATCCTACCGGGAAAAGTAACAGTCGCCGATTGAAACGCCAATCTCAGACAGCAGGAATGGGAGGAATCCTCAGAAAAATGGGACTGAAATTCAACGTGATCATAATAACCGCGCTCGCGCTTTCTGCTATTGCCATTATAGCCTGCGGGGGAAGCTCGCCCGCAGCACAGCAGGCAACGAGCGCGTCAGACCCGACCATAGCTCCGGCGGCGACGCCAACCACGGCTCCTGTCGAAGCGCAAGCTGACACCCCCACGCTACCATCTCCGACCACAGCCCCGACTACACAACCGGACCCAACATCTGAGCCAGTCGTAGATCCAACACATACTGCGAAAGCTGCTCCCACACAGACGCCAGAAATCATCGCAGCAAAGACCACACAGAAGCCCGCGGACGCGCCCACCGGCACCCCAAAACAGCCGGCGGCAACAGCAACACCGGAACCTACCACTCAACCAACGGCGACCCCCTTCCCTCCGACTGCGACTTCTGTTCCGACGCCCAAGCCTACTGCAACTCCGACACCGGCGCCTCAGCCTCCTATCGGAACGAATGTCGGCAATCTTGCCCCTGACTTCACATTGCCAAGTGCGCGCGGCGAAGACTATCCGCTAAGCGCGTATCGGGAACATAGTAATATCGTCCTAGTCTTTTACCGCGCCTTTTGGTGACCGTTCTGCCGCGCTCAGCTCGTCGAGCTGACAGACTATTACGACGCAATAGAGCAGAGCGACGCTATCATTCTCGCCGTCAGTGCCGATGACTTGAAAGGTGCGGAAACGGCAGCCCATAAATGGGGCGCACCCTTCCCCATCTTGTACAACCCTGACAAAGGTGTTATTGGCGATTACGGAGTCCTGGACGGCAACACTGCCAAGCCTGCGACATTTATCATCGACAAGAACGGCGTTATACGCTGGAGATACATAGGGACCACCAAGACCGACCGACCGGATCCGGAGACAGTTTTACAAAAGCTTCAGGCTCTGAAAGGCTAGATTGACGCGCCCTGTCGCATGTCCTCAAGCACGTCTCTGATTCGTATGGGCCAGAACAGCCTCAAGCAGTCTAACATCGTGTAAACGTCTTCTGTATTCTGTCTTCGAGGATCGATTCGTCCTCCTTTTTGAGACAGTCCTCACCTTGACACCTCTTGCCATGAATTATACTATTAGGTCATCGGGAGACCTAGATTTTCTAGGATAATTTACTTAAGGGAGGTGAGTAGATTGGAAATCGCAATTTTCTCCATACTCGCCGTCCTCATAGGCCTGACCATAGGCGCACTTGGTGGATACTTCGGAAAGGGACTGCTGCAAAGAAAAAGCTATGCAGCCGCGCAGTCGGAGGCTGCGCAAATACTGGAAGACGCCGGCGACGAACGGCGAGCAATCATTATTGAAGGCAAGGAGGAAGCCCTAACATTCCGCACGGAAGCTGAGGCCGAAATTCGCGAACGCCGTTCCGAGATTCAGCGCACGGAGCAGCGCGTTGCTAATAGGCAGGAGAATGTCGAGAGGCGAGCAAACAATCTCGACCGCCGCGAAAGGAAGTTGAATGACAAAGAAAAGTCGGTCGGCGACCTTGAGCGTTCCCTAACCGAGCTCAAGGCAAAAAGGAAGCAGCTTCTACAGGATATGAAGCAGGAGCACACGCAACGGTTGGATACGATGCGCTCCGAGCAACTGGTCAAGCTGGAAGAAATCAGTGAACTGTCGGTCGCAGATGCTCGCAATGAGCTGATGTACAACGCAGAACAAGAAATTCAGCACGACCTTGCTATCCGTTACCGCGACATGGAAGAGAAGGCAAGAACCGAAGCGACCGATAAAGCTCGTAGTATCTTAGCCTTAGCTATCCATAGGTTCGCGGCAGATGTGGTTTCCGAAGCCACAGTCACCACAGTGCAACTACCTAGCGACGACATGAAAGGTCGTCTGATAGGCCGTGAAGGACGCAATATACGAGCAATCGAAAAGGCCACTGGCGTGGACCTTATCATCGACGACACACCGGAAGCGGTAACACTCTCCTGCTTTGATCCCGTGCGCAGGGAGGTCGCCCGCTTGGCGGTTACGAATCTTGTGTCGGACGGCAGAATACATCCTGCACGCATCGAAGAGATGGTGGGCAGGTCTGAGAAGGAAGTCTCCGACATCATCTGGAAGAGCGGCGAGGAAGCCGCTCTTGAAGTTGGCGTTCGTGGGTTGCACCCCGAAGTTGTGCGCCTCCTTGGACGCCTCAAATATCGTTACAGCTACGGCGAGAACGTGTTGCAGCATAGCATCGAAGTGGCACACATATCAAGCATGATAGCGTCTGAAATAGGCGCTAATGTGAAGGTCGCCAAGGCGGGCGGGCTACTGCACGATCTCGGCAAGGCGCTTTCGCACGAAGTCGAAGGACCTCACGCAGAAATCGGCGCAGACGTAGCATCCAGGCACAGCGTAGCGAGAGCCGTCTGTACCTGCATCGCCGAGCACCACGACGACGTGATGAGTACAACCGAGGCTTTCATAGTAGCTGCGGCGGATGCCATTAGCGCTGCCCGCCCCGGTTCACGCCGAGACACGGCCGAGAACTACATCAAGCGCCTCGAAGCCCTCGAAGAAGTCGGACGCGCATTTGACGGTGTGGACAAGTGCTACGCAATTCAGGCAGGACGCGAGGTGCGCGTCATGGTCAAGCCGCAAGCGGTTGACGACGCCACCGCAGCGAAGATGGCTAATGACATTGTTAAGAAGATTGAAGCAACTCTGGTCTATCCCGGGCAAATCAAGGTAACCGTTATCCGGGAAAGCCGCACCGTCGGCTACGCTCGCTAATCCGGTACGATTAGACTTGCAATGTAAGTTCATTGACCGCCAAGGCTTAGATATGAAGCCGACGGCGGTCATTGAGTCTTGCCCCTCAAACGGTTCTACAACATCGAGATTTCGCATTGCGCCATTAGCGCATATTGACCTCATACGGAGACGAATCAGCCTTGCACACGCCTATCATCGAAGCGGACCTCCATCTGCACACAACCTTTTCGGACGGCACACTTACGCCCACCCAGATCGTGGCGCTATGTGCCGAGCGCGGCTTGAAGACGATCTGCATCAGCGACCACGACACGACTAACGGGCTGCCGGAAGCCTTCGCAGCAGCCGATGCCTACCCCGCCTTGACCGTAATACCCGGCATTGAACTGAGCACCGATGTCCCCGGCAGCGAGATACACATACTCGGCTACTTCGTTGATCACGCCGACGCCTCCCTGCAATCCATACTGGAAGAGTTTCGCAGCGGACGCGAGGACCGCGGCAAGAAAATGGTCGATAACCTCAACAACCTGGGACTCGCAATATCCTGGGAGCGCGTGCAGCAGATTGCGGGCGAAGCTTCCATTGGAAGGCCTCACATCGCCCAAGCTCTGGTGGAGGCGGGCCATGTCCGGTACCCGAGAGACGCTTTCGACGAGTACCTGGGACGCAACGGTTCAGCTTATGTCGAGCGCCCCAAGCTCCTGCCGGAAGACGCCGTTCGTCTGCTGATCGAGCATGGCGCTCTGCCCGTCATGGCGCACCCGACGTACTCGGAGTCCAAGTCCGACCGCGAGGGCGTATCCTCTCTCCCCGACATTCTCAGCGACCTGAAGGCAGCAGGGCTTGTCGGCATGGAAGTCTATTACGGCGACTACACGCCTGAGCAGGTCGAATGGCTGCGCGGTCTGGCAGACGACTTCGGTCTCATTCCATGCGGCGGCAGCGACTACCATGCGCTCGGCAACCCCAATGAACCCGAACCGGGCACAGTCGGTCCGCCCATGTCCAGCGTGGAAGCCCTCTATGCGCTCAAGGCGCTCAAGGCTGCGGCGGTCAGATGACTTTACCCGACGGTCTGGCGATAGTCGCCGCATACTTGTGGGGCGGCATTCCGACCGCCTACGTCGTTGCCCGCCTGACTTCCGGCATCGACATCCGAAACTACGGATCAGGCAATGTGGGAGCGTCTAACGCGCTAGTCCACTTGGGATCCAAGACGGCCGTTGCGATTGGGCTGTTCGATCTCATCGGCAAGGGAATGCTGCCAGTACTGCTGGCGCGCCCACTGGATGCAAGTCTCGCGACGCAGGCGGCAATCGGGCTCGCAGCGATCGCAGGGCACAACTGGTCGCCGTACATCCGCTTCACCGGCGGAAGAGGCATCGGCACGGCAGGCGGAGTAATTCTGGCATTTGCGCTGTGGTACGAGGCGGCTATTGCCACCATACTCATAGCGGGCATTGGCAGATTCATGCTGAAGGACACCGGCTTTCTGACACTTATTGCCGCAGCCGCTATGCCGGTAACCGCAGCAGCCATAGGCGCGTTAGGACTTGCAAACAGGCCCGTCGAGATTCTGGCGATGTGCGCGCTCATAGCCTTGTTGGTGGCGGGCAAGCGACTCACGGCTAATTGGGAACGCCTGCCCGATGAACAGCCTGTCATTCATACTCTTATATGTCGTATCCTATGGGATAGGGATGTATCCAAGAGGCAGAACTGGACGGAGCGCACCCCGACAGCAGACATTACCGAGGCATCAGAGCAATGACACAGACCCTATATTGCGCGAGGCATCCGAAGAACGAAACGAGTATTCGCTACGGCAGATGCGAGGATGCTATCTGTCCCAACTGCCTAGTCCATTCGCCAGTGGGCATGCGCTGCCCCGACTGCGCGCGCGTCAATCGAGTGCCCACTTACGATGTAACTCTGCCTTATATGCTGCGCGGAATCGGAGCAGGTGTGGGCATGGCTCTGGTTCTGGGAGTAGCATTCAACTTCGTAGCTCCCGCAATCTTTAGGTTAGTATTTATCAATATACCGATACTCAACACCATTCTGCCGTTCCTGTATGTGGCAATAATGGCAGCCATAGGTTACGCCATAGGTGAGGCAGTGAGTCTGTCCACCAATCGCAAGCGCGGGCTGAAGCTGAAATTGATTAGCGCCGCTTCCGTTTTCGTTGCATCATTCGCGATTACGCTGGGATTTCCTTCAGCCGCTTACGGGTTGACATACCTGTTCATAGGTCTCGCGCTCGCAACCTGGCTTGCAATCCGTCCGTTCTAAAATAGCGTCTCCTCCCAGATCATTCTGGCGTTCAAAGCGCTGGATTCCTGCCTGCGCGGGCATAATGGGCTGGAAACCGAAAATGCCAACACGCGCTGGTTACCCTTACCCCAACCTCCAGCATCGAATGTCGAGACGGGCATCTATTCATTCTTCGTGACTGATGTGACACTGTCTCGTGGGGGCGACCGACCGGTCTACTATCGTTTGCCTGCCCCTGTCAGCCCATCACACATCAAGAGCGAATTGGTATTTCTCAGTACGTGTTGGTGTTCATATTCGTCATTCTCGCCCAGGCGGGAATCCACACAGCTAATGCGCCACCCATTTTTGCAACACCCAAACATATTGAGAATGCCCGATAATGCTTCATGTCTGAGAACACGTTATCCGGAATATGACGCTCCTTGTAGCGTTCTTCGTCGTAGATTGCAGGGTTGACGCGATTTGAGCGGGGAGGGATGGTAGCGGTGATGCCCGCCTCAGCGAGTATCACCCTAATTTTTCACCCTAATATCGTCGGAATCGTAAGCCTTGTTGCCTAACAACTCATTGATGTCTTCGAGACGACGCCTCACTCAACGTATATTCGAAGGGTTGCCTGGCAGACCAAATGTGTCGTACTTGAGACCTACTATGAAGTCCCCTGCTGAGTCACATCTGCGCGCCAGATGAGCGAAATCATATTGGTACACCAATGCGACCTTCGAATAACGGGTGCAGTTATCATCGTCGCACACCCTCACGATGAAGGGAGAGACGAAATAACCTTCTACGCAGTGTCCCCAAAATACATCGTCGCCAACGTATAACGTACCGCCATTGCTCCCTCCTTCCATAGTAAGTGTATCTAAATAGTTCCACCAACCCTCCCAAGGATTTATCTGATAAATGCTTCGGTAC
>JAGGDZ010000463.1 GCA_024648655.1 Chloroflexota bacterium
CTCTCCACGCCGGCTAGCACAACCGCGGAGATAAGCGCGCCTGCGCCCACTCCCATCATCAGAAGTGCGAAGCCGCCACCCCGCGCGTCGAGCTGTTCGCTGGACAATGCGGGCAGCAGGGACTCGAACGACATCACCAATCCGCAGTGGAAGAACGCCATTGCGACGATAGCGCGCAGCATTGGAGTCTTATAGACATACACCCCGCCCGCGACGAAGTTGCTGAGTATGCTGCGTCTCTTGTCTATTTGCCCGGTCGTCGCCGTGCGAATTCGCATGGACTGCACCAAGCTCACAGCATAGAATGCCGAACAGAGGAGAACCGCGCCGGCCGCGCCGTTGCCTACCGAATCGCCCAAGCTCAACAGAGGAGCTATCGCCAAGGGCCCTATAAGGCGCGAGCCGTGCATCGTGGCCTGATTGAGTGCGATGGCATTGAGCAACAGATGGCGCGGCACGAGGTTCGGGATGAGGGATTGTCCGGCGGGCATTTGCGCGGCGCGCGCCGAACCGTTCACGACCGAAAGGAAGACTAGGTGCCAAATCTCGGCGCTGCCGCTTATCATAAGCAGTCCGAGTGCGATGTTGTGCACCAAGTTCACGGCGAACATAGCCGTCAGTAGTCGGCGGCGGTCGAAGCGATCGGCTAGATAGCCGGTGAAGAACGACACCAACACGCGCGGGATCATTGCGGCGAATGTGACCACGCCAACCCAGACATAGGAGTCGGCAAGTTCGTACACCACCCATCCACGCGCGACAATCAACGCCCACGCCGCAGCGCCCGCAAAGAAGTTCGCAGTCCAGAGCGTCTGAAAATCGCCGTATTGCAGGGCGGCTAGGAATCGGCTCGCAACGGCCCGGCCCGGCCTGGGTTCGTTTGACATCAACCTTCCTTGATAGTTCGTTGGCTCAGGGGACTGCGGATACTAACCCGTTCGTCCCCAGCCGGTTGAAGGTCGGTCTTGCTTAGCATACTGAAACGAATGCTATCACGAATTCAGTTCACCTCCACACGCACGGGACGCACACCGTTGATAATGTAGCCTAGGCTGTTCCATCGCGTCTCCAG
This sequence comes from Chloroflexota bacterium, assembly GCA_024648655.1. Classification (GTDB taxonomy): domain Bacteria; phylum Chloroflexota; class Dehalococcoidia; order Lucifugimonadales; family JADFKI01; genus Bin90. The sequence goes on from JAGGDZ010000463.1 coordinate 1,073, forward strand.
CGGCTGCGTATTTCCGTCTTCGTCCGTCGCCCTCGCCACAAGCGTATAGTGTCCTGCCGACTTCGGAGACCATGCAAAGTGCCATTGCTGCCACGAGTAACGATAACGCGGACCAACGAGGTCTGCCTCGTGCCACGTCTCTCCGCCATCGTCGCTGATCTCAACCTTGGCTATGTGCGCGAATCCTGACCATGCCATTCCGTTTATCATGTGTGATTGCATCGATAGCTGAGCATTCGACTCCGGCCAGCTTATCAGCGACTTAACATGCATCTGAGCGACCGGCACCGGCTCGCCGTCATCGCCCTCCACAATGTAGCGGTCGGTCTGGAAAAAGCCCTCAAACGGCTCTTGCAGCACCGATATGCGCCTCAGCCACTTCACGGAAGCCATGCCATACCAGCCCGGGACTATTAGACGAATCGGATATCCATGCTCCCTCGACAGTGGTTCACCGTTCATCTCATACGCCAATAGCGTATCGGGGTGCGTTGCGACATCTATGGGAAGACTTCTGAGATACGGCTGTGTGCCCTCACCGGGCGCGGGTTCGCCAATGTCGAAGCCTTCAAACAGCACCTCGACAGAACCTTTGCTTATGCCGGCGCGCTCCAGTAAGTGGCGAAGGGGCACACCTGCCCAAATGGCGGTACTGATAGCGCCGTTCTGGAACGGATTGCCTGGCACTTGGGGTTCTAGGTCACTGCGATTATTCCCGGCGCACTCCAGCGTAATCGGCAATGTCTGTATCGGGAAACTGCGGAAATCCGTCAAAGTAAGTGACAGCGCGTTATCCACATTGCCGTCCAATGCCAGTTCCCATTGCGAAACGCTTTCGGGTATCGAGTAATGATTGCGGATGTAGAAAAGAGGATTAGGGGTAAGCCAACTTTGTAATGTGGCCTGCGGCGTCTCGCCTATAATCGGCTCGTGCTCGATTGTGACGAGACCTGTTCCTTCAGGCTGAGCACTCAGGGTTTCACTCCTTTCCCTGCCGAACTCAGCCTTGCTACACTTGCAAGTATTCATCACAACCTCCAATAATCTCTATTGAGAAATGCGGTAAAAACCTTGTTGCGTACTCTACATTACTGCAACCAATTGCACAAGTATGTAATTGGTGATAAGAGCGAGATGCCGACAGGAAAATCTCACACCGCGTAGTCTCAATAAATGACATCCTTTGTCCTCAGGGTTATACTTACGCACCAGCAATGCCATACCGAGCCTTCCGATAAAGGATGGCCATTGGCGGATCAACCATTCAGCGAATAGGAGAACTCACATGCTCGCGCAGATACCGACCGAAGAAGAAGTCCTGAGCTACTTCGACAAGCTGTCAAACTGGGGACGCTGGGGGGACGACGACCAGCACGGCACGCTGAACCTGCTGTCGAAAGAGAAGACCTTGCAAGCCGTTTCGCTCGTGCAGGAAGGCACGACAGTCTCCTGCTCTCGCACCGTCACTTGGACGCCGGAAGCCGACCACATGTCCACGCCCCTGCACTTCATGCTGGAGAGCGGTGAGGGCTGGGCGAGCGGTGACAAGGTAACGAACCGTCCCAGTCAAGCTGCGACCGACTTCTTCGGCATGGCGTTCCACGGCTACCACATTACACACATGGATAGCCTCGCTCACTTCTTCTGGAGGGGGAAGATGTACAACGGTCGCCCGACCCACCTGGTTTCCACCGGATTGGGCGCGACTGTAGAGTCGATTGAACTTGCACAGGAAGGAATAGCGACTCGTGGTGTACTGGTGGATGCACCCATGATTCGCGGCGTGGACTGGATAGAGCGCGGCGAAGGCGTAATGCCTGAAGACATCCTTGCAGCCGAGGAGCAATGCGGGTTCAAGATAGAAGAAGGTGACGTGCTTCTCGTCCGCACCGGCAATCTGTACCGGCGCAGCGTGGAAGGTCCCGTAAATCCTCGCGAAGAAGGTTCGCCGGCGTGTCAGGCTGCCTGCTTGCCTTTATTCTATGAACGGGGCATCGCCGTTCTGGGTAGCGATACCGGCAACGACGTCATGCCCAGCCAGTACCAAAGTATGTCGAATCCCATACATCAGGTCGGCATCGTTGCGATGGGGCTCTGGATTCTCGACAATCCTAATCTCGAAGACTTAGCAGCGGCGTGCCGAGAACGCAACAGGTGGGAGTTCATGATAACGATCAACCCGCTGAAACTATCTAACGCGACCGGCTCCCCCGTCAACCCGATAGTGATCTTCTGATGGACTGCTAATTCCTCAGCCGATTGCGTCATCCAGTCGGCTGAGGAATTTCGCGACTTCCGCCACGCCGTTCAGACTGTAATCCGCGCTCTCAAGCACGCTTGCCGGTGTGCCGTCCTGCATTACCGCAACGCCAAGCCCATCTACCGCGCCGGACGCCTTGCGCTCACTGAGAACCTGCAAGGCGTCTGCGTCTGTTGTGTCGTCTCCAAGGAATATCACGCTGCCCAGATGCCAATCGCGCATCAGCCTGCCCAGCGCCACACCCTTGTTCACGCCGTTTCTTCGGCGTATTTCCAGTATCTTGTTGCCCCAGAACAGCTCAAAACTCCCCAGGTCCGGCATGGATTTCACCGCTGCGCGCAGACGTTCGACGACTCCGGTTTCGTCCGCAGCCCGGCGATAGTGCAAGGACGCGCTAAACCTTTTGTTTTCCAGAACCAGCCCAGGATCGTCCGCGGCGCCCGCCAGGCTTTCGAGCATCCCTTGCAAGTAGAATTCGGCTTCTTCGACACCCTTCGCCACATTCAGCGTCCCATCCGCTATCTGCTCTGCGCCATGGTTGCCGACGTACACGACACCTTCGATCCCGACGCGCCGCTCGACATCGCGTGCCGACCGTCCGGACATCACGCCAACGAGCGCCAGCCGGTCTGTAAGCTGTCGAAGAGGCTGTACGACGTCGGGATATATGACGGCATTCTCAAGAACCGGCACAAATTCGGACAGCGTTCCGTCAAAGTCCAGCAAAAGCCCAAGCCTGTCCGTCTGCAAGCAGGCGCATGCAGTTTCAAAGTTCTCCAGCAGGTTGGGAGGCAAGAGTACAGCGTCGCTCACGGCGACCGGCCCTCGAGAGATTTGCCACGCATCAACGTCCTCACAGCCCGCGACACCAGCCCGGAGACGAGGCGTACCTTGTAACCATTGTCCGACAGCGGCGTCGCGCCCTCGGCGGCTATCCGTCCTACGCGCTCGGAGTCCACATCGCCGACTGGCGTACCAACCAGGGCGTCCTCAGCGCTGTGCGCTCGATAAGGCACTGGAGCAACACCGCCAAGGACT
>JAGGDZ010000448.1 GCA_024648655.1 Chloroflexota bacterium
CTGCATCTCGTCGGTTTTCTCGCCCTTGTGAAGCACGACCCAGGCGATGGGCGCTTCGCCTTTAACCTGATGACGCGCCGATACCACGCTCACATCGGCCACGGCCGGGTGCTGCAAGATAATTGTTTCCACTTCCTTGGGATAGACGTTTTCGCCACCGCAGTTAATCATGTCGTCCACACGACCCTGGAAGTAGATATAGCCCTGCTCGTCGGCGTACACGAGGTCACCGGACTTTACAAAGCCGTCAGGCGTCATCTTTTCTGCGGTTACGTCAGGCTGCTTGTAATAGCCGATGAGGTTGGGAGGGCCCTTGCTCCAGAGTTCACCGATTTCGCCGGGATCGCAGTCACGGCTTTCGTTCTCGGGGTCAACGATGCGAACTTCGACGTCCATGACCGGCAATCCGCAGCTGCCGAGTTTCTTGATGCCCCAGCGTGGGGATAGCACATTCGCGCCTGCTTCGGTGAGTCCGTAACTTTCGATGACCTCGCAGCCGAAGACGCGGTTGATTTCCTGCATGAGTTCTTCAGGCACCGGCGCAGAACCACAGGAGAGGTATTCAAATGAAGTTACATCGTGCTTCCGCAATGCTTCACGCTCGGCGAGCAGTAGGCTGTACATAGAGGGGGTGCCGGACATGAATGTGGGCTTGTGGCGGTCGATTGCCTCGATGACCGGGACGGCGTCGAAGCCGGGTAGTATGGCAGTGGAGCCTCCGACATAGAGCATAGGCATTAGACTGCCCCAAAGGGCGTTGGCGTGGTAGAGAGGCCCGACGATGAGGGCGCGGTCAGACTGTTCATTCATCATTGAGCGAACTCCGGAGCGGGCGGTCCACCACTTGCTGGCGTGGCTGAGCAGGCATCCTTTTGGGCGACCGGTCGAGCCTGATGTGTACATCATCATGGCTACATCGTCGTCCTCGACTTGCGCCGTGATGAAGCCACCGGTTTCCTGTGCGATAAGCGATTCGTAGTCGAGCATGCCGGGCATATCACCATCCACAAGCAGGGTGTGTTCGATGTTCGCCGCTCCTTCTTGAATTGCCTTCGCCTTGTCCGAGAGTTCTTCATGGGCAATCAGGATGCGTGAGTCGCTGTGTTCTGCGATGTAGATAAGGTTGTCGTTGCCGAGCTTGATGTTCGCGGGGACTGCGACGGCGCCGATGCGGATTATGCCGAACAAGCTCTCAACGAAGCGGTAGTCGTTGGTCAGGAGCAGCATTACCTTATCGTTTCTACCGATGCCCATCTTGCTTAGCGCGGCTGCTACCTGCTGGGTGCGTGTCTCCAGCGCGGCATAGGTTAAGGAGACTTCACCTTGCGCGATGACCACCTTGTCCGGGTATAGTAGGACCGGACGCCAGAATAGCTCCCCGAAGTTGCCGGATGAATGCTTTTCGACAGTCATGGCGTGATTATCACCTTTCCAAAGTCTCTTGTGTTTTCGGCAGCGAAGGTTGGATGCTCGGGTGGTGTCGCTCAAGGTGTGATAATCACCTTGCCGAATATCTCTCTGTCTTCCAGCAGACGATGTCCCTCTGCGGTGTCTTCAAGAGGCAGCGTCGCGCCTATAACGGGTATGATACTGCCCTGTCGCACGGCGTCAAGCAGTTCGATGAGGTCTTGCCTGCGCCAGCCGTCAGAGCCTAGTATGTCCATCTCTCTGCGCCATATGTAGCGGATGTCCGTAGGCGGGTCGAATCCGGCGGTTGCGCCACATGTGAGAATGCGCCCACCGTGCTTGACCGCCTTGAGGCTGCGAACCCAGCTGTCGCCGCCGGTGTAGTTCACGACTACATCGACGCCTTCGCCATGGGTAAGGCTGCGGACATAGCGGTGGAACTCGGGATGTTCGATGTAGTTTACGGTGTGGTCAGCGCCCAACTCCTTCAACTGGGCGAGCTTGTCGGGGCTGCTGGCGGCGGCAAAGACTTCGCATCCAAGCATTTTGGCAATCTGCACTGCGCCGGTGCCTACGCCACCGCTCGCGCCGAGAATAAGGATGGTTTGACCCGCCTGGAGCTTGCCGCGAGTGATGAGCATGCGCCAGGCGGTGCCATAAGCGATGGGCAGCGCTGCCGCCTGCTCGTAGGTTACGTCGCCGGGCAGCGGTATGGCGTTGTCCGCTGAGATGGCGAAATACTCTGACAGGCCGCCTGTGGCGCTTTCGCCAAGTGCGCCGCCGCTGCCGTCGGGCATCGTGATGGCAGGGTCTATGAGCATGCGCTGACCGAGGCTAACTGACCGAACGCCTTCGCCTAGCGCAACGACTCTGCCCGCTATGTCGCCGCCGGAAATTCGGGGCAGGTCGATGGGTAATCCGGGCATGCCGCGGCGCACGAATATGTCAAGGTAGTTCAGGCCGACGGCCTTGACACGCAGGAGGATTTCGCCGCGTGCCGGCGCCGGATCGGGGACTTCTTCAAGGATGAGCTTGTCACGCCCACCGTGTTCATGTATGACGACTGCGCGCATGTCTAGCCCCTGCCCGTAAGCGTTTCGCGCGGCGGCGCGGCGTTGACGAGCGTGGAGCGCCCGACGGCTACAAGCCTGCCTTCAGATGTTCGTATCTCCACATCCGCCACTCCGACCGTGCGTCCGGTCTTAACCGCCTTGCCGCGGGCTATCAGATCGGTGTCAGGACCGACCATTCGCAGGTAATCTACCTGGAGGTTCATGTTTGGCGCGTCCTTGCCGGTACTGCTCATCATGGCAAAGCAGGTGGTAAGGTCGGCGAGTGTGGATATGATGCCGCCGTGAACGCTTAACCGGTCGTCTGAAGCGAGAAACTCCTCGCGGAAGGGCATACGCACCTCAACATCGCCCGCATCGGCGTGGAGCAGCTCCACGCCTAACCAGCGGTGGTATGGAGAGTCATGCATTCTCTGTTGCAGGTCCATCCGGTACGCTCCATTCATTGAGACGAGACACCCCCATCCCTTGTCTGCACAGGGGACGGCTCTAACCCTTACTTTCGCAGGGGCAATTTCTTCCCCAATCGAGCTGGAAGGGGATAATATGCGTGGTTTCTATGAAACCTCTTGCACGAAATTGCGCTTCACCAGATCCCAGTCTATTTCATAGCCGAGGCCCGGCTCGGTTGGCGCGTACACCAAGCCCTTGTCGTCAACCTCTATGTCTTCCACGAGGGCATACTTGTTAGCTCCGGTGCAGGGGAAGACTTCGTAGTAGTCGCAGTTGCGGATTGCCATGGTGACATGCAGGTTTGCGACATTGTTGAGCGAGTTGCCGCCGTGATGAATCTCGAACTTCATGCCGAAGCCCTCAGCTACGTGAGCTATCTTAATCAAGGGAGTGATGCCACCTGTTACAGCGACATCGCCGCGCAGTATGTCCGTGGCGTAGCTCTGAATCCAGTGCGCCATGCCGTAGAGCCTGCCGGGGGCGAATTCGGTGGACATTATAGGTATGTCCAGTTTTTGGCGGAGCTTGACGTAGTTGTAAATGTCCTCCTCGACCAGCGGGTCCTCGTACCAGAAGAAATCGAGCTCTTCTATTGCCCGTCCTACGCGCACAGCGTCTTCGTAGCCGTATGCCCACATGGAATCGAGCATCAACACCATGTCATCGCCGACCGCTTCGCGGACTGTCCGGCATATCTCAATGTCGGCAGAGGGTTCGGAGTGCGGGTGTATCTTGTGTGCCGTCCACCCTAAGGACTGGAAGTGCTTCGCTTCCTCGGCATACTCTTCGGCGGTTGCGTGCCACGCGGTGCTGGAGTATGCGGGTACACTGTATCGACATGTGCCGATAAGCTGATGAATTGGCAGTCCGGCAGCCTTACCCGCGATGTCCCAGAGGGCGACGTCAATTGCACCAATTGCGAGGGTTGTTACCCGGCGGTTCTCCCTCCACATCTCCCACCAGATTGCGCCCCTCTCCATGGGGTTCCTACCCATCACGATTGGCTTGAGGAACTTCATTAACGGTCCGACCAGGTCGTCCGCACCCTGGTGAGAGGAACCGAGGAACGCGTTCCCACTAACGCCCTCATCCGTCTCGATGGTTAGGATGCCCAATAGGACGTCGCCGCCGAAACTGGTGCCCCTGCCGCCGCCTATCCCGGTCGTCCACGCCTCCTGCTCCCAGTTGAACATCATTACCTTGACGTCTGTGACTTTCATCGATGGCCCTCCTCTTAAGTCGGCGGGTGTTGGAAAATATGTTATACAGAAGGGAGGTTAATTTCAAACCCTATAATCTCTGTAAGGAGCGCAGATTACGGAAAATGCGCCCAGTGAAGACTGGGCGCATAGGGATTCAGATGTTGGTAGATGAGACTGGAGCTAGTCGGCGGCGGCGTGCTCATACCACTCGGGCCCCTCTTCGCCGGGTTCGGGCAGGACATGGCCGCCTTCCATGGTCTGAGAAGCCTTGCCTTCGGTAATTTTGCCGTCTATATCGTCGGGTGAGATGCCGGTAATCTCCACGAACGCGGCGATGAGGTCGCTTAGGAGTTTCTGCTTGACCTCTTCCGGCCTGCCCGCGCGATTGCTGCCATCCATGTAGTATGTGGCATCGCTGTCATACCCGGTACTGCCGCCCTTGGGATATTCTATGAATTCGCAATGCACGAAGGTTCGCGGAGCGCCCGTGCTGCCGCAGTGGATGTCCGTGAACGCCTTCGCGACTGCCTTCCTCTTCTCAAACTCTACAGAGTCTTCCGGTACGATGCACTTGTAATATGGCATTTCCTGTCCTTTCTTGCTACTGTCTTGTTCTTCCTAAGCCAGTTTGATGCCCAATCATTGATGCCTAATCATTGATGCCCAATAATTGTTGATTATTGCGGGTCGCGCGCGGAGACTAATACCTCGTCCACGTCGCAGCCGGTTTCTGCCATCCACATGTTCAGGATCCGGGTCATCAGATCAACGCGGGTATCCTGGTCTATCGCCTCGGTGAGTTGTCCACGGACGGTTGAAGTTGTTGACACTTCTCCACCTCGGAAGGCGTATCCGTGACGGATTTCGTGATAGTCAACGGATATGCCGTCTTCGGGGATGCCTAAGACGGAGGCGCTGATGTGCCTGATGTTGTCTGCCAGCTTGACACGAAGCTCGTTGGGTACGATGCCTTCCTGCACGATGCAGGTGTAGTTGATATTCATGGGCAGCTCCTTCGGACGCCGGCTAAATGCCGCGTATGAGATTATCATAGCCTAATGTCTGACTGCAAATGCTGTTGCAGCACATATGTACACTAACTGGTCGGCACATTCCAATGCTTGGTTAGATTCATGTTTCCGTGAGAGCTTCTGGTATAGAATACCCTGCAATATAGCCCATTCATTCATCTAAAATAAGACGTAGAAAGGAACTGACATATATGCTATTTCTCGCAATCAGCAGCCCGCATCCAACTCGTCCTTCGGAGGTTCGGGAGCAGCGGCAAAAATACTGGCCGTGGGCGCAGGACAAACTGGACAGAGGGCTTGCGCGCGCCTTCTACGCACGCACGGGCAGGGGAGCTGTGGCGCTGTTCGATGTTGAATCCAACGAGGTGCTTCATCGCCTGCTGACGGAGTGGTCGGAGATGATACCTGCGGAGTTCGAGATATACCCTCTGCTGGACGCAGACTCAGCGGTACAGTTCCTGAACGAGGGCTAGTCGGCGTATCCTGTTAGCTCGACATAGCCGTTGCCACTGATGGGCGCGTCATGCGATATACCTTCAATTCGCACTGCGCCTTCCCAGTAGCGGACG
>JAGGDZ010000225.1 GCA_024648655.1 Chloroflexota bacterium
CGACGAGATGGCGCGGGTGGCGGCGCACACGAGTATTCCTATCGCAAGCGGCGAACGTCTAGTTACAAAGTACGAGTTCTCGCAGCTCATAGAGAAGAAGGCAGCGCAGATTATCCAGCTGGACGTGGGGCAGTGCGGCGGCATACTGGAAGCGAAGAAGATTGCGGCAATCGCAGAGGCGCACTACGCGATGATTGCGCCGCACATGTATTGCGGACCGATTGCGGCTGCGGCGGCAGTGCAGATTGACACGTGCTCTCCGAACTTCCTGATTCAAGAGGCGAATCAGGGACCCTTGCACAAAATTATCTTCAAAGAGCCGATAGTATTCGAAAACGGCGCGATCATCCCGCCGACGGGGCCGGGGCTAGGAATTGAGCTGGACGAGGATGTGCTGAAGGGGCGCATAGTCGAATAGCTCGACTTCGATTAGGCGTATGCGCCATTGCCTTCGTCAACGTAGGTCGTATCACCCACGCGCGATATGGTGATGTGCTGCCGGTATGTGCCTGCTTCAACTCGGCGCTCCGCCCGGTGCGTCTCGGTCTCCCACTCCACCGGATCGCCGTCTGCCAGCGCCTCTCGCAACACCCTTCCGTGCATCGTCTCGCCACCGCCTACGCCCAGCAGGTGCAGCACAGTGGGCGCGAGGTCGGTGCTGCCGGTGGGGCTTTCGATGCGAACTCCGCTCTTGAAGCTGCCGCCCCGCGCGAACAGTGAGTTTCGCATTTCGTGGCGGCTCATAGATCCGTGCTGACCAAGTTCGGGCGCGCCTCCGGTGGAGTACGCGTAGCCGGCGTAGCCTGCCGGGCTTATGCGGGAATCCCAACGGAAGGACATCGCGATGTCCGGTGCGCGCGGACCCTCGACTCCGACCAATGATGCAGGCAACGTGCCCTCGATCTGCCCCACGGCGTCGGATGCGATGAGCGCGCCGCACCAGCGCTGCCGCATCAGGAACGACGCCAGCCCGTCCACAGTTGTCGGGTCTCTGTCATACGCGTAGAAGAGCGCCGAACCGCCGTTGCCAGCGACTGTTACACCGCCGGGCTGATCCCCTGAAGGGAAGCCCGCAGACCGCAGAAGCCCTTCGACGTCTATGACTTCTGATATGGTCGAGTAGCCATGATCTGAGATGACGATGACATCGGTATCGGCGCCGGCATCGCTGATCCAAGTCAGCAGCCTGCCGAACTGTTCGTCCGCCTCACGCAGGGCACGCGTGCTTACTTCCGCGCCCACGCCGTGCGCATGCTGTGACTTGTCCGGCTCGGAGAACCAAA
>JAGGDZ010000319.1 GCA_024648655.1 Chloroflexota bacterium
GTTACGCGCGAATTGTTGGAACTTCCCGCAGAGTGCGGCGTGACGATCACGTTGTTCATTTTCAGCAGAGGGTTGTCTGCGGGTGTTGGTTCTTCCTCGAAGACGTCCAGTCCCGCACCCGCGATTTCGCCGTTCCGCAGCGCCTCTATCATCGCCGCCTCATCCACCGTAGGACCCCGGCAGGTGTTTATGAAGTACGCAGTGGGCTTCATCGCCTTGAAAAAGTCGGCGCCGACGAGCTTGCGCGTCTCGTCGTTGAGCGGCGTGTGCATGGACACGAAGTCGGAGTCTGCGGCAAGCTCCTCCAGCGAGGCAACCGGCTTGACGCGATACTCTTTCGTAATCCACGGCGGGCAATAGGGGTCGTAAGTGATGACGTCCATGCCGAGCGCCTGCGCCTTGCGCGCGACCGCGCGGGCGATGTTACCAAACGCCACCAGTCCGAGCGTCTGTCCGTCGATTGGTGCCATAGGCATTATTGCGTCGCGCGTCTCGGCGCCCCACTTGCCCTCGCGCACTAGGTTGTGAAGTATTGTCAGCTTCTTCGCGCAAGCCATGAGCATCAGGATGGCGTGGTTGGACACCTCTTCGGTGCAGAAACCTGCGCTGTTGATTATCATTACGCCCTGATCGGTGGCGGCATTGTGGTCTATGTGGTTGAAGCCGTGGCTGCCGACGATGATTGCCTGGGCGGTGTCTATCTCCTCGATGACCTCGCGCGGCATCTCCACGCCGCCGTTCAGTATGACGTCCGCGCCCTTGCAGGCTTCGATAATCTCACCCTGCGTCTCCACGACGCTGATCTCGATTTCATAGTCCAGCCCTTCCAGCCCGTTCTCAATGAGTGTGGTGTCGGGCGCTGCCCTGCCTACGTATGCTACTTTGTGTTCTGCCAATTCAGTTCCTCCTTGAGTGAATGGTAGATTGAGCGACTGTTATTGTCTATTGCCGTTGTTTACCGTCGTCAAATGCTATTGTTAATTGTGGTGGTCATCGATGGGTTTGGCTACTGGTTGGTTTGCTGCCGTCGCAGACGTTCGATTGTTTCGAGTAGTTCACGCTCGCGGGTTTCGGCTGCGAGTCGCGTTTGCCTTTCGGCCTCGGCGCGGGTTTCGGCTGCGAGTCGCGCTTCGCGTTCTACGTCGCCCCTATCAATTGACTTGCCGGTCGCTGGGTCAAGGACGTCGAATACCCTGCCGTTCCAGTAGAAGTCCAGATCCAGCAATTCGCTGTGTCCCATAATCGAACCGTCAGGCTCGATATGTAGCTCGCAGGACTGATACACACCGTCAATCAACCGCTCGCCTGCAATGGGTTGTCCGTAATACTTCCCGTCCGTGCCGTCGAACCGCCAGTACTCGGTTATGCCCAGCCGCGAATACAGGTCGCGCTTATGCCCTAGATCGTTTGCCGCAGTGCTCTCCGACGCCACCTCTATTACGAAGTCCGGAGCTTTGCCTATTACCCATATCAAGAAGTTCGGCAGGTTTTTCTGGATGTAGTCTGCGTCAACATCGAAGGCGATGAGAAAGTCGGGCGCTACTCTCTGGTTGCCGTTAGCAGGATTATAGAAGATGAAGCCTCCCCCAGTTGCAAACACATCTGTGCGGTCCTTGTAGCGATGATAGAGAGCGTCTATTACCTTCCACATATATGGGAATTGCTGCAAACGGTCCTCCGGTTCGGGTTCTTCGTAGAAGATGTCAGGAAACGGCTTGCTGATCCGGTCGCCGGCTATTGTTCCAATTGTTGCCATAATAGGCCCCTCCGGCATCTGTCGTTAATTTTTATGTTTCTGTGTATGTGTATGTTTCTGCGTCTATTGTAATAGGTGCGCTGTTATGTTGGCTAATCGGAAGCGCCGAACCGACTGAGGATTTCGCTCGAGCTGCGTCTGCCATATTCAGCCATGCGCGCCACGAGTTCGTCGTCTTCCAAATCCCGCAGTTGGACACGCACCATGTATTCGCGGGCGACTTTGTAACGCTCAGAGTCCGTATCGACCATGCGCACTCGCGTCCTGCCTGTATCAGGATCGCGCAACTCGTCAAAGGACAATGTGCTCAGATTTTCGCCGTCGAGATAGATAAGCCCTCCGTTCTCGAATCTGTCGTTTGTTGGCTCCGAAAGCAGCAGTCGCGCGGCTCCATAGCCGAGGCTGCGAGTGTAGTCGATGTCGAACGAAATGGGTGAGGCGCAGCGCAGTTCGTAGCCGATGGTTACATCCACCATGCCGATGCTTTTACCCGCATCTGCGAAACGCTGCTGAACGGCGCGCCGGACCATAGCCGACAAGGGCAGTTCTCCAAGGCGAATATGCCCATGCGGGTCACGGTTGACGTCTATCCCCGCGAGACTGGCAAGTTCCTCCGTGTCAAATCGTTCAGCGACCCCCTCGGAGATTACGGCAATGCCGTCCTCACGCCCTTCGGCAGCGTACCGTTTGAGCATCGCGCCTTCCATCATCTTGACCACGTCGTCAACCTTGATCACCGGGTCAGGGAACTCTTCCGGAATAATGCTGAGTGCCGCTCCCGCGGCGCTGCCGATTCCGAGCGCGAGGTGTCCTGCCTTTCGTCCCATCATTATGACTACATACCAGCGGTTAGTGGTGCGGCTGTCGCGCATCAGGTTCTGCACGAGTTGAGTTCCGAGATGGCGCGCCGTCTCGAATCCGAATGTGGGAATGTCGCCGGGCAGCGGCAGGTCATTGTCAATCGTCTTGGGGATGTGCGCCACCCGCACCGTACCGCCGGACGCCCTAGCCACTTCTGCGGCAGACAACGCCGTGTCCTCGCCGCCAATAGAGGCTACTCGAGTGATGCCAAGCCTTTGCAGCGCATCGACGACGTTCTTCAGGTGGTCGGGATTGCGTGTAGGGTTGGCGCGCGATGTGCGGAGGACAGAGCCGCCATCAGAGTTAATAAAAGCGACGTCGGCAGGCGCCAATCGGTTGACGTGCGTGGTATCGCCTGCCATCAGATGGCTAAAGCCGTCGAGGATGCCAAACACCTCTGCGCCGCTGCTGATTGCTTCAAGAGTGCAGGCGCTGATGGCGCTGTTGATGCCGGGGGCCGGTCCACCACCGACTAGGATACCAAGCCGCACGTTGTCTGGGTTCATCGTTCCTCCTAGCGCACCTGCGCTTTCCCTCCGTAACGCAATCCGTGGAGTCTCGACCTGTGGCGCAACTACGATGGCGAAAGGTTATAATGAAAGCCGTCTGTTTGCAATGATTCGCATTCGGTTTTCGTTGGTTAATCGATCTCACCCGCCAGGTGGGAAATCTCTGAATCGGGAACAACATTCACTCGACAACCGGAAGGTGGTTTGTGGATATTCTGAAGCATAATAGCGCGGCGTGGGATAAGTATGTGGAGGCTGGTATAGAATGGAGTATTCCGATTGCTGAGGATGCGGTCACCGCGGCGAGGCGAGGTAATCCCGGTGTGTGGCTGACCGACAAGACGCCGGTGCCGTCCGAGTGGTTTGAGGGG
>JAGGDZ010000226.1 GCA_024648655.1 Chloroflexota bacterium
GCGCACCAGCGCCGCACCGCCGACAAGCTCAACGCCGAGTGGCGCGAACTCGACGCCGGGCATTACCCGATGCTCAGCCACCCGGAAGAGCTGGCGGCGCTGCTCGTGTAGATTTCAGGTAATCACATCAGATAATCACAGTAATCACATCAATCACAGCAGATAATCGGATAAAAGGCATAGAGAGTGACGGGGAGCACAGGAGGCAGTACACGGGAGGCAGTACAGGATTGTTCCATAGAGATTGGAAGCGATATTACGGAGGAGGTGACAGACACCCGCCCACCTGCACTTGCGTCGCGTGTAGTGGGGACAGCAGGGAAACGGGCAGACAACGGTCGTCCACGCCGCGCCGCGTCTCATCCGTGCCCAGCCGCGCCGTCGGAGACGGAGGCAGGAGCGCAGCGGCAAGATCCGGTAGTGCGCCGTCGAATTCCGGCCGTGCGCCGTCGAATTCCGGCCGCGGCTGCGGCATTCTCGCACTCTTCGCACTGCTGATAATTGCAGTTGCAGGGATGATCATCATCGCCGCGGCTGCGGGCGTTACCATCGATGACATTCGCCGCTTTCTTGCCGCCCCCGACCCAACACCCAAGCCCGTCATAGTCGTCGTTACTGCCACGCCTGAGAATACGCCAACCGGCACATCCACTCCGGTTCCGCCACTGCCCACGAGCACGAACACGCCCGTGCCCACGTCCGTACCCACCAGCACTGCCACGCCGACGCCCAGCGCAACCGCCACCCTGAGACCTACCTTCACGCCTTCGGTTACCGGCACTCCCACATCTACGGCTACGCGCACTGCAACCGCTACGCCTACGATAACGCCGACCGCCACGCCGACTGCGTTCGTGTGCGGTCATGTCGAGATGGTGCTGATGGGCGCGGGCAAGAAGCACAAGCCTTGTCACACGCCAACACCCACAAACGTACCGGGTCGCGCACGGGCAGCGGTTCCTGCGAATACGCCTGCGAGTACGCCTGCGAATACGCTCACAAATACGCCTGCGAGTATGCCCACGAATACGCCTGCGAGTACGCCCACAAATACGCCTGCGAATACGCCTGCGCCAATCGACACCGCGCCGGCAAATGCCAATATCAGGACCAATGTCACGGAAGACAAGCCGAATATCGATATACGTCAATTGGAAGATTACGTACACGAACTCATCAATTCCAAACGCATCGAGCGCGGATTGTCTCCTCTGGAGCACATCGAGAAAATCAGGCTGATAGCTCGGTCTCACAGCGAAGATATGGCTGCACGAGGATACTTCGCTCATGAAAGTCCCGAAGGCTTAAGCCCGACAGATAGAGGGATGAGCGCGGGGTATAACTGCCGCAAGAATTACGGTTCGCACTACACTTACGGACTCGCGGAAAATATCTATCAGGGCGGCTTCATGGCTACCAGCGAAGACCTGCCCGACCTGATCGCGTCCGCGCAAACCGCTTCCGAAGCCATCGAGACTGCCATCGATGTCAGTTCAGCCCAGCCGCCGCCGTTCCCGGCTGCGGATCGCGTATAATGCCTCGTCCGCGCTCATCCGCCCAACCGGTCCCGATGCGTACAGCGCCCCAAGCACGATGCCGCGACGTCCCAGCAGGAACTCGGTCGGCTGCACGAATCCGCCCCGGTCCTCCGACCACCACGCGCCTAGAGACTCGGCTTCATCCCGCGCGACGCCGTATGCGATGGGGAACTGCGCCCCGGACTCGCGCTGCATCTTCTCCGCATGCTCCGGCGAGTCCGCGCTGACCGCGACCACGCTGCATCCCAGCGATTCCAGCTCCGCGCTCTTCTCTTCCCACTCGGCCAACTGCCGAACGCAGTACGGTCACCAGTGCGCGCGATAGAACAGCAGCGCAAGGTAGCGCGACGGCATCTGCTCCGGGAGCGTTAGGGTATCGCCACCGATTATCTTCAATGTTATCGAAGGAAGTCTATCGCCTTGCTGGAGTTTGGACATAGCATCACCAATGCGCTAATGCGCCTGATCTTTCCGACTGTTGAAACCCGTGCCTACCCGTTGTCTCGACCCTCTTCGACATCCTCATCCTCGTCGTAGTCCTCGCCCTCGGAAGGCTCTTCGAGCCGACCGCCGACCTCATACAGGAACTGCTCCACTCCCGGTGAGAGTGATATAGGCTCTTCCTCTTCTTCAGGCTCCTCCGGCGCGGAATAAGTTCGGTCGTAGTAGGTTTCGAGTTGTTGTATGAGCGCGCGCACTTCGGAATTGTTCTGCACTGCGCGGTTTATCTCCGAGTACTGCTGCTCCCCGCGCGACTGGTCCGCAAGCGAATCGGGAAGGTCGTACATCGCGCAAAGCACGCTCATCAGTCGGGCAGCCCCCATGTGGTCTTCGTCCAACTGCACATACTGCGGCAGGTGCGCCATGAGGCTGACCGACGGCGTCTCTTGCTGTGACAGCGACTCATGCACCAGGTTGACGATGCTGGTCGGCCCCTGATACGTACTGCCCCGCGTTGACACCAGCCCGGTGGCGCGGCGTTCTTGCTCGTGCGTGAGAGTTCCCGTTATCAGCACCGGCCGCGTGTGAGGCACAGAGTCGTACATCCCACCGATGCGGCAGTATTCGGACACTCCGAAGTGCTGCAACAAACCGACTATCGCATCACAGTAGTCCTCGCCAAAGGCATGCGGCTCGCGGATGTGGAGAAATAGGTAATCGTTCTCGTCACCATGCGCGTAGTGAATGATAGTATTCGGCGTTGTGAAGACGCGCTGCCCCTGCACTGTGCGCATGCGGGGTCGGTATCGCGTATAGTCGAAGAACTTGCCCGGCATTGCCAGTCGCCCCAACTCCTGGGCGCCAAGATAGCGCTCCAGTCGATTCAGCACCAGCGTGCCCACTCGTCCCACATCCACCCACGGGCGCAACATCGCTATCGCGCGAACGTTGCGGAGTTCCGGCACAGGCTCTCGTATCTCGAATTCGCCTATTCTCATATAACCATCCTGACAGAATATGTCGTTTTCTTCAAGTGTGGTAGAAGCGGTTGCAGAGATGGTATCAGTTTTATGTGAACGCTCGCTAGGCTGTTGAGTGCCGCGCAGGACGACATCCGCGCAAAGAAAGGCTGAGACGGTTTTACAGCGCTGGGCGATGTGGGTAGGATGTGGGTAGAATATGAACAGGTCAAGATAGGCATCAGATAGGCATCATTGGAGGTGAAGCAATGGATGTTATCGGGAAGACGGCAGTCGTCACCGGCGGCGGACGAGGCATAGGGCGCGGCATATCGCTGGCGCTCGCGCGAAACGGCGCGGACATCATAGTGGCGGACATTATCGTTGGCAATGCCGAGGGCGTTGCCGAGGAGGTCCGCGCGTTGGGGCGGCGCTCCCTCGCGCTGCGCCTCGACGTCGCCAGCCGGCAGTCCGTAGAAGCGATGACCGCGCAGGCGCTCTCCGAGTTCGGAGCAATCGACATCCTGGTGAACAACGCCGGCGTCATCGGCGCGCAAGGCTGGGAGCGCCGCGAGACGCCGAACGAGGAGGACTGGAACCTTATCTTCGAGATCAACATCAGGGGCGTCGCACGTGTCACCGACGCCGTTGCGGGTCATATGAAGGAGCGCCGGTACGGCAAGATCGTCAATATCGCATCTATCGCCGGCAGACGGGGCAGCAATCGCAACCCGCCGTACAATGCATCCAAGGCGGGTGTCATAAATCTGACGCAGTCGCAGGCACAGATGCTCGCGCCATACAACATCAACGTCAATGCGATATGCCCGGGCCTGCTGTGGACGCCGATGTGGGAGCGTATCGCGGCGCGCGGCACGATGACCCCAAACCCGGAAGGCAAGACACGCCGCGAGCTTTTCGTCGAGTATGTAGAGGAAGGGACACCGCTGGGAAGAGAGCAGACGCCCGACGACATCGGGAACCTAGCCGCTTTTCTGGCGTCCGAGTACGCAAGGAACATAACCGGCCAGTCGATAAATGTCGATGGCGGCTTGAATATGAACTAGGTTTCGGTCGTCAGCTATCAGTGTTCAGCAGTGATGATAGAAAGCGAGATATAGCCATGAGCCCTTACATAGCAACAGCAATAGTTGAGACTCTCCTGTTCTTTCTCGCCTGGGTGATAATCATAACCCTGATGGTGTACTTCAAAGCTTCCGTGCGCCATTTTGACATTGGAATCCCCGGGGCAGGTCGTTCTGCTCCTTGTGCTGCTGTTTTTTCTACTGATACCTATAAGAATTTGTCAGATTGTGTTTGACGCAGTTAACAATTAGCGAATGTTCCAGGTTAACAAATACAACTCCGATGACCCCACATGAAAACCTAACCGTCACAGACACCGCACAACTCCGCGCCCTGCTGCGCCGCTCCACGGACTTCGTTCGCTGCGTGTTCGATTACGCGGAGCTGCTGGACTTCGACGCGGATCGAATGCGCTTCGAGGAGTGCTCCCTGCGACATGTGAACTTCTTTGACCTCGCCTGCGACGACCTCACTATCGAAAACTCCCGGTTACAGGACGCCCGCTTCGACAAGGCGGACATTCGCGAGGCAACACTGCTCGGCAGTCAGTTCACTTCCGCGATGTTCCGTGACGCCAGGCTGAACCTCAGCCGCATCGAGAACTGCGATATGAGCCTCTGTAATCTCGACGGCGCGAACCTGTTCGCCGCCGATCTCACCGGTTCGCGCTTCCGCACGGTCGATTTCAGCCGCACGCGGATGGAGAGCGTAACCATTGACCGTGCAGACTTCAGCATGGCGACTTTGCGCTACAAGAAGTTCACTGACGGCAGGCTGAAGGGTGTCAACTTCACAGAGGCGGACCTGTCCGGAACGGACTTTAGCGGCACGTCGTTCGAGGGCTGCCACCTGACGAACGCAATCGTGAACGAGGAGACTCGATTCGACCGCGCCGACCTGCGTGGAGCGTACATCTCCGGCTCCGGCTTGGAGGTGGCAAGTCTTAAGGGCACGATAATGTCTCAGCAACAGTCGAGCACTCTGCTTTTCGAGCGATTCGGCATCGTCGTCGCGGAATCGTGAGCCGGCAACGCAAGAACCGTTTCTCTGTGAAGTCCAAGTATCTATGTTACCATTCACCATCATGCGCTTATCAGTTGATGCCTACATCGCCACAATCACCCTGTCCAACGCCATAGACGTGCAGTCGGCGCAGCAACTGCGCGACATCTGCGATAGCGTCAGACAGTATGACGATGTGCGAGTGTGTGTCATCACAGGCGCGGATGGCATCTTCTGCGATAGGTCGAACTCATCAGAGACTGATGAGTTCGACCGCCTGCGCGTGAGCGAAGCCGTCGCCGCCATCGAGAAGCCTACCATCGCACTCATCGGCGGAGACGCGATAGATCAAGGCTTTGAGATTGCGCTGGCATGCGACCTGCGCGTGGCGTCATCGGACGCGCGAATGGGCTTGACCCACCTTGCGTCCGGCTTCATCCCCTGGGACGGAGGCACCCAGCGCCTACCCCGTGTCATCGGTCAGAGCCGCGCCACTGACATGATTCTCAGATCGCGCCTGCTGAACGCTCAAGAAGCGCTTGAAATCGGCCTCGTCAGCCACATAGCCGAACGCGAAGAGGCGGCGGAATACACACTGTCTCTGGCATCGACAATCGCCTCATACGCCCCGATTGCCGCGCAATACCTCAAAGAAACCCTGCTGAAGGGCGCCGACATGACGCTGGCACAGGGTCTCGGGCTGGAAGCGGACCTAACCGTCATCTTGCAATCAACTGCCGACCGCGCCGAGGGCATCGCCTCGTTTCTCGAACGGCGGCAGCCGGAGTATCGCGGCGAGTAAGAATCGCTCGCCCCGTTCACTGCTCTTTCGGCACCTCAATAAACTCCGAGTGCTAGGCATTCACAGGAGCCACCGCTCTCAACACCCCGATGTACGACTCTACATCCGTCTCATTCAGCACGAGCCGTATCTCGTCCACGCCTGCGTCGAAGAACGCCCGCATCTGCTCGCGGCACTGCTCCGGCGTCCCTATAATAGTCGTAGCGTCCACCATCTCGTCCGTCACCAGCGAAGCGGCAAGTTCGCGCTCACGTCCAAGATATGCCCCTCGCACTCTGTCCGCCTCTTCCCCGAAGCCGATGCGGTGCATGTACTGATGATAGAAGACGCCCATCCCGCCAATATAGAAAGCGATGTGCGGCCTTTCCCGGTTTCGGCCCTCTTCGATGTCATCAGTAACGTAGATGGACACCTGCGGACAGAAGGATATGTCGTCCAAAGACCTGCCGGCGGATTTCGCGCCTGCTTCTATGTCGGAAACCAGAGGCTCCATGCGTGACGGCGCGAGAAATATCGGAAGCCAGCCGTCTGCGACCTCGCCCGTCAGTCGCAGACTCGCAGGCGTCAGCGAGGCGATGTAGATTGGCAGGTGCGACCTGTACGGCTGGAAGCGAATCCGAAAGCGCTGAAGCTTGAAGAACTCGCCCTCGTGGTTGAGACGTTCACCCGCCGCCGCCTTGCGTATGACGCTTATGTACTCGCGCATGCGGCTCAACGGCTTTCTGAACCGCTCTCCATGAAAGTCCTCGATCACCAGCCTGCCACTTGCCCCCAGTCCCAAAAAGAAGCGCCCTTCGGACATCAGGTCCATATTGAGCGCGGTCATCGCTACATTGGACGGAGTGCGCGCGTACACCGGCACGATGCTGGTGCCTATGCGTATCCTCTCTGTTACGGCAGCCACCTGCGCCAGTGACGTGAATGCGTCCTCCCCCCATGCCTCGCCCATCGTGATGCAGCTGTAACCCAGTTCCTCAGCCAGCTTTGCCATCCGCAGCGTGTCTTTCCACGACCCGCCCGGCGCCTTAAGTCCGGATATGCCCACATTCATTGAAAAACCTCTGGGAAAAACCTCTGGGAAAAACCTCTGGCGATAAATGCCTATATGTCAAGCAACTTTGTTTTGTGCACTTGATAATCAAAAATCTATCAAACTATCTAACATAAACACCATAAACGCCTTGCGTGGCGCGTTTTCACTTGGATAACCTCTGTTCACGATACACGAAATGCCCCAATTAGGTCTATACGCCAGTTCGCGCTCGCCGGCTGACACTTTCCTGTGGCAACGACACTAGCAAGGCGTGAATACACGCCCAATCAGACACATTCAGGAGGAACTATGAAACTCGTTCGAGCTCGAGTAACCGACTACAAATCCATTGACGATTCCGGCTGGGTCGATATAGATGCCGTGACCTCTATGGTCGGCAAGAACGAGTCCGGAAAGACCGCATTTCTGGGCGCTCTCAAGCGCCTCAACCCCGTTGACAGCGACCAGGGGTTCGAACTTAAGGACTTCCCGCGAAAGGGCTACGTGAAATATCGGCGCCAGCACCAAGACAACCCTGCGACCGTCGTTGAAGCCGTCATGACGCTCTCGAACGAGGAGAGCAACGAGGTTGCGACGCAGATCGGAGATGGCGTAATCGTCTCTGATGAGATTCACGTGTCCAAGAACTACAAGAACGAACTCGTCTGGGACTTCGAGTTGGACGAGTCCGCAATGGCGCGGCACCTGCTCGAAGCCGCCGAACTTCCCCCGGAAATCGCGAATCACGCCGGCGGCGCCGGCAGCGTCAAGGAGCTCCTGCGAATACTTGAATCTCTTGACGTAAAGCCCGTATCCGTCGGAAGGCTCATCACTGACATATACGAACGGTTCAGCGAGCGCACCCCGAAGGACATCGTCGAAGACATTCTATATTCGATGATGCCTAAGTTCGTCTATTTCGATGAGTACAGCACCATGCAAGGCAGGATCTCCATTCAGGACATGCTCAAGCGCGTCGAAGCGGGCGAAGACCTCAGCGAGTCCGACCGCACCTTTATGTCCCTGCTTGCGCTCGTGGGCGCCGACCTCGAAGACCTCCAGAATCAGACCAACTACGAATATATGAAGGCAGAGCTTGAGTCCGCGTCCATCAGCATCTCCGACGAGATGTTCGAGTACTGGGCGCAGAATAAGCAGCTCCGCGTCGAGTTCGACCTGTCCGCCGCAGACCCCAACGACCTGCCACCCCTCAACGAGGGAACCATCCTGCACGTCCGTATTTGGAACAACCGCCACCGTGTTTCGGTGCCGTTTGACGACCGCTCCAAGGGCTTTGTCTGGTTCTTCTCCTTCCTGACATACTTCTCCAGCATCGAGGAGCAGGAGGAATGCGACCTCGTTCTGCTTCTCGACGAGCCGGGATTGAACCTGCACGCGCTCGCCCAAAACGACTTCTTGCGCTTCGTTGACGAACGCCTCGCTCCCAAGCACCAGGTCATATACACTACGCACTCGCCGTTCATGATCAACCTCAACCACCTCGACCGCATCCGGACGGTGCAGGACGTGGACGACAGGGGCACGATCATCAGCTCGGACACCCTCAGCAACGACCAGGACACCGTCTTCCCGTTGCAGGTGGCGCTCGGGCACAACCTGGCGCACACGCTCTTCCTCGCGCCGCACTGTCTGATGGTAAACTCCGCGGCAGACCTGATTTACCTGCAAATCCTCGGCGAAATTTGCGCCAGCAAAGGTTATCAGCGCCTTGATCCGCGCTGGGTCGTCATCCCCGTCGGCAACGCCGACAACCTCCCTATGTTCGTTTCGCTGCTCGGTGACAACTATGTCAGCGTCGCCGTCCTCATGGACGTAACGCCTAAGAACAAAGAGAAGATGGACCTCATCAACAAGAACAGCGTCATCCAGCGCCACAACCCAGTGAAGTGGGTGGAAGTGCAGAAGATTCGCACCGCCGACATCGAAGACATCTTCGAGCCGGCATTCTACCTCAAGCTGGTCAACGAGTCTTACGCGATGGACCTGTTGGAGCCGGTCTCCATGAAGGCGATTTCTGCGAAGGACCCGCGCATCGTGCAGCGCCTTGAGGCGCACTTCGCGTCCGAGGACATCGCAGGCGGGCACTTCGACTCGTACAGGCCCGCTGCCTGGCTGCTCGAGAACCACGCACTGCTGCGGCATGAAATCAGCGAGGATGCCATCGAGCGCGCGGTCTCCATGTTCCAGCGCGTCAACAGCCTCCTTCCGCACGCCGACTTCGCAAACGGTTACGCGGCGCATCACATCGCAAACGGAAGTAACGGCCGCGCTCAGCGCCCCAACGGGAGCAACGGATTTGCCTCCGCCGGCGGCAACGGTCGCGCGAAGGCTCCATCTTTCACCCTCTAGGAACAAATCTGGGGCTGACAGCCTGACGGATAGCGTTTAACATGAACGGGCAGGATGCGGGGATTTTTCCCTCGTGTCCTGCCCGTTCCAACTGTTTGACCATTCGTCCTGAACTTGTCTGAATCACAAGATTCTCCAATACCAAATAGGTAGCGTGCGTTCCTGAGTGAAGGTGCCTGAGCGATGCAGTCCGGTGCAGAATTAACCTACGAAGGCGCACTGCGCCGTGTGATGAGCTTAGCAGACTTTGAGCGCTCAACACACAGCCCGGGACACTCCGCGTTCCACCTTGAGCGCATGTCCCTGCTCATGGATCGGCTGGACTGCGCCCACCTAGCCGTGCCGGCGATTCACATCGCCGGTACAAAGGGCAAGGGCAGCACATCCGCAATGACCGCCGCCATCCTGACGGCGCAGGGATACAAGGTCGGACTGTACACCTCGCCGCACCTCCACAGCGCAACAGAGCGCATCAGAGTCGATGGCAAGCCCGTCAGCCGGAAGCAGTTCGCCGCAATCGTAGAGCGAATCTGGCACGTCGTAGAAGATGTAGGCCGTTCCGGCGGCTACGGCGGTGTCACTACATTCGAGGCGATGACCGCAATGGCGTTCGTCCACTTTCAGCAGATTGGCGCGGATTTTCAGGTCATGGAAGTCGGGCTTGGCGGGCGGCTGGACTCTACGAACATAGTGAAGCCAGAGGTGTGTGCTATCACGAATATCAGCCTCGACCACACAGCCACACTAGGCGACACGATCGCCAAGATTGCCTTCGAGAAGGCAGGTATCATCAAGAAGGATGTGCCCGTCGTTGTCTCCCCGCAGTCGGACGAGGCAATGGATGTCATTACCGATGTTGCAGTGCAGCGTGGCGCGCCTCTCTTACCCATTGCGGATCGATTTTCGTGGCAGAAGCGGCAGTCTGACATGCGCGGTCAGTCATTCACCCTATCAAGCCATGAGAGAGCATACGAGCTGGAAACACCTCTGCTTGGCGACTACCAGATGGAGAACGCCGCAACCGCCGTTGCAATCGCAGAGACGCTCAGAGCGCGGCGCGTAGAGCTGGACGACTCCGCCATAGTGAAGGGCATCCGAAAAGTGCATTGGCCCGCGCGTCTGCAAGTCCTCGCAACGCCTGAAGAAGAAGGACGCCTGCTTGTCGTTGACGGCGCGCACAACCCATATTCGATGGAACGACTTGTGGAAGCGCTGCGAGAGCACTTCCCCCATGAGCGGCTCATACTGATATTCGGCGCGCTCAGCGGGCACAGCGCAGCGGGAATGCTTCGCGCCCTCGCACCCCTGTCTCCCATAATGCTCGCCACCCATTCGCGCCACCCCCGCTCGGCGTCCGGCGCCACCATCGCCCGGGTCGCCTCAGAACTCGGCATGGATGTCGCATTCACATCGGAAGATGTGGGAGAGGCTACGCGGCATGCCCTTGAGATGGCAAGCGAGAACGACCTTGTGCTTGGAACCGGCTCGCTCTCCGTAGCCGCCGAAGTAACTGAAGAAGTTCAGAACATCCCGCCGGAGTTATATCCGTACATGAGCATGCCGCGGCGATAGTTAGGTGTACAATATAGTGTGGACTTTCATAGCATCGACTTTCGATTAGAGCGTTTTGATGCTATGTCATTCCGAACATAGCGTAGCGGAGTGAAGAATCTATGAGCCTTGCACACCTTGCACAGACGTAGAATTCAGATTCTTCGCTTCGCTTTGAATGACATTTAATGACATTTAGAGAATGTTATAAGTTCCGAGGTGAATGGCAATGAACAACGGAAGAAGGCGTGTCGTAATCACGGGCATGGGCGCAGTAACGCCGCTTGGTGATTCGATCGATGAATACTGGGCAAGTCTGATCAAGGGAGAGTCCGGCATAGGCCCAATGACTCTCGCCGATCCCATCGACTTTCCCTGCAAGGTCGCGGGCGAAATTCCCGACTTCGACCCCGGCAAGTACATAGACCGACGTGAAGCAAGACGCATGGCGCGCTTCTCGCAGACAGCGGTTGCCGCAGCTGCGCTCGCAATCGAGGACGCCGGTCTCAACCTGTCCGCAGAAGACGAAGAGCGCATGGGCGTGGTCATGGGCAACGGCAACGGCGGCTTCCCGGAGACCGAAGCGAACGCGCGCACGCTGGTCAATCGCGGCGGCATGCGCGTCAGCCCGTTCTTCATTCCGATGATACTGCCGAATATGGCGGCGGCGAATGTGAGCCGTCTCTTCGGACTCAAAGGCTACACTTCGACCGTGATAACCGCATGCGCGGCAGGCACTCAGGGGATAGGCGAGGCTGCGGAAGCCATACGGCGCGGCGCAGCGGATATCGTGCTGGGCGGCGGCTGTGAGGCAGGCATCTGCCAGCTCGGACTTGGCGGCTTCAATGTAATCAAGGCGCTCAGCCGCAGCGATGTACCGCCCGAAAAGGCGAGCCGGCCCTTCGACGCCGACCGCGACGGATTCGTTCCTTCGGAGGGTGCGGCAATCCTTGTGATGGAGAACCTTGAGCACGCCATCGGACGTGGCGCCGACATACTTGCGGAAGTCGCAGGTTACGGCGTCTCCTCAGACGCATTCCACGCCGTGCAGCCCGACGAGGATGGAGCGGGCGCGGCGCCAGCCATGCGCTGGGCGACTGAGGATGCCGGTATGCAGCCCTCCGACATTGACTACATTAACGCGCACGGCACATCCACGCCCAAGAACGACATGGTCGAGACACTCGCAATCAGGGAGGTATTCGGCGAAGGAGCGTACAGCGTACCTATCAGCTCATCCAAATCCATGATAGGGCATGCGCTGGGCGGCGCGGGGGCGCTCGAAGCCGTAGCCTGCATCAAGACGATTCAGGACGGCATAATTCACCCCACCATCAACTACGAGACGGCCGACCCCGACTGCGATCTCGACTACGTGCCCAACAAAGCGCGGCAGGTGCAGGTCAATACCGTGCTGTCCAACAGCTTCGGCTTCGGCGGGCAGAACGCCTGCGTAGTGTTCAAAGCGTTCGATTAGAATTAACAGCAAAAAAACACAGAACCGAAGGCATGCCTACTCGGTTCTGTGTTTTCGTTTATGCTCTGATTGCCGCTAGCTGCTAACGGCTTCCTTCACCATGTCGCTCAGCATCAGCTGCATCGCCATCGTATGGCTGCATTCTCCGCGACTAGTAAAGTAATAGCAGGTGCAACTCCATTCACCGGACTCGTAAGAGATTTTGTGGTCGGAATTATCGCCTCGGAAAGTCGCCTCACAGTTCGTTAGCGTAACCCGCCCTTCCTGTGCGGCGTAGTCCTTGGCTTTTTCCTTCTTCCTTACGAGGCTTGTGTCCATAGAGTACCCTCCTTTGTCGGCTGCTGTGCCAACCGGTCGTCTGTAATGCAATTACTTTTGCTTCACTTCAATTTTATATTTTCGCGCCACGCGGCGTCAATCTGTAAAGCGTAGGTTATATGCCGACAGGAAGCGGGACGGGGTGATTCACTCCTCCCCCCGTGTCGGATTTCCTGCCAGTATCAAAGACATCGCGCCCGTGAAGAACAGCGCCGCCACAAGCAGGAACGCAAAGCGATAGCTGCCCGTCGTATCGAAGGACCAGCCCGCCAGAAGGGGTCCCAGGAACGACGACACGCCCATCGTTATGCTCATCACGCCCATGATGCTGCCGTAGAACTTGACGCCGAATGCGTCCTGCACGATGAGCGGCGTGAGCGCGCCGAATGCGCCCAGAAAGAACCCGAAACAGCCGACAACTACCCACACGAGTGGCAGCTCTGCCCCCGGGGTGAGCATCGGCAACGGAATAGACACTCCGGCGAGGTACGTGAGCAGGATAAGAAATCCCGACTGCCCCAGCAGGTCAACCATCAGAGCGTAGCGCGCGGTTATGCGGTCGGCGAGCAGCCCCATCACGAACTTGCCGGTCATTCCACATCCCGCCAGCAGGCTCAGCGCAATTGCCGCCGATCCGGGCGAAACGCCTTCTTCAGTCAGGTGAGCGGCGACCTGCGTAAGCACGGCAGTGTATGTGAATGTGCCGAGCATCATCGCAGTCGTAATGGCGTAGAACGCCTTGGTGCGGAGCGATTCTTTCAGCGACCAGCCGGTCAGCGCCATTGGCGTGGTGTCAGACGGCTCTTCTTCCTCACCACGTCTGCGATGCACTTGCTCCCTCGTCGGGAACTCACGCACCACTACCAGAGCGTAGATAGTCATCAGGACGCCAATTACGCCGAACAGCAGATAGGCGCCCTGCCACGGGGACAGATTGATGAACGCCCAGTGCCAAGACATCCCCAGAGCAAGCGTCGTAAGCGGCGGAAAAGTGATGCCGCCGAAGTTGTTTCCCATAAGCGTAATGCCCATCACTCGCCCACGCGAGCGCTGGAACCAGATGCCCACAAGCCTGCCCGCCGGCAGTATCGAGGCTCCGGAGAAGCCCATATACTGTATGAAGCTGAGCGCATACCAGTGCCAAAGCTCGGTCATTAGTGGGCGCAGTAGGTAGCTGACGACTATGAGCGCCATGGACACGGCAAGTATGTTCTTCGCGCCGTGCCTGTCCATGATGTAGCCGAGGAGCGGAGCAATGACGCTGCCGACAGCCGTGAACGACAGCGAGAAGTTTATCTGCGTCCGTGTCCAGCCGAACTCCTGCTCCAGGGGCTCTATCAGCAGCCCGAAGGCGTACTGACCGGAGCCGACCGTGAGCATTGCGGCGAGGAACGGCGCGGAAATGACCCACCAACCCGCGTATATGGGGATGGGCCTAGGGCGTATTACTGTCCATATGAGCAGCAGTCTGGGGCGCAACGCATTGAGCATAGGAAAAGAGTATATCAGTGTTTCAATGCGCCAGTAAGTCAACATGCCAACCCTGAAGCCATCTCCTCTTCAATAAGAAAAGGTAAGGCTGGACTTTATGACTGCCATTAGGTTTCCGAGCGGTTTGGATTGCCGTTCGGATGCTCAGGTGATATAACTGACACACTGACCGACTGAACGACAAACGAACTTATCGGAGGTAACCCATATGACTGAAGTGGACGAAAAATTTCGCATCGCGCTAATCGGACAGGCGGCATTCGGAGAAAACGTGCTGAACGCGCTCGTCGAGCGCGGCGAGA
>JAGGDZ010000323.1 GCA_024648655.1 Chloroflexota bacterium
CGGTGTCCACACGCTCGTGAGCCATCAGGTACTCGAACCCTCTTATCAGGTCCTCGATCTCTTCTGCGCTGACGCGCTCCGAGGTCATTCCCTCTGACCACGGGATCAAGACGACAGCCCCGGAGCGTGCCAGTCCCTCCGCCAGTCCGACTACTCTCGGATCGTTCCGTCCCGCCGGGCTCACTCCGAGGAACAGCAGCACTCCACTGTGAATACCGTCGCCGGCAGGTGTGTAGAGATCAGCGCTGCCGATCCCAGAGCTGATTTCATAGAAGACCTCTTCCCTCTCCGGCATTCCCATCACCCACGGCTGAGGGTTTACCGGTAGCGAGCCCACCACCTGCGGTATGAAGAGCGCTGTCCGCCATGCGACTCGTACCTCCGGCGTAGCAGCTATCCACAGCGCCATAAAGGCCAGGAAAACTGCGATGCCAATCGCGATACGCCGCCCCACCTTTCGAAAGCGTGCGTCGAATCCGCGCTCGGATTCATCTCTGCCGGTTCTGTCATGTCCATTCATGGGTCAGCCGCTTGGGAGACATATGAACTCCCCTACAGAAAGGACTGCGTTTAGATCCGAGACGATCACATAAGCCCCACCCGCCGTGGCGGGTCAGATGAGTGGTCGGGAGGGATCTCACTCACTTATCCCACCATTCGACTCACTTCTTGAAAATTGCGCTAACGCAATTCTCTCAGGTCTCTTTTTACTTTGACACTACTTTTGACCAATGCTATTCTGAAATCGGTCAATGCTCCGGCATCATTCGGTAGGACAGACTGCGCCCAGGTGGTTTGTCTGGATTAGATTCCTGATCGTAGATCATTCCAAAGGGCGTGGGCGCTTGGTCCTACGAGGTGGTGGACCGCTGAAGTTTTTGGACGGGTGCTGAAGCATGGTCGCGGATATACTGTCCCGCATTGCAGGAGGCTCCATCCTCGCGGCAGGCGGATGGGGCCTCGGTGAATACATAGCGGATGTGTGGGGCCCGGAACAGTATGTGTTCTGGGTCTTCGGGTTAACT
>JAGGDZ010000221.1 GCA_024648655.1 Chloroflexota bacterium
CCTGCATTGATTCCTGCCTTGCTAGTCGGCGCGGCGATGGCGCTCCCGGTGGTGTATCTGCTCGTACGGGGTGCGAGTGCCAGCGAACAGGCGTGGGACCTGTTATTCCGAATACGAACTCTGGAGACGCTCTGGCGCACGCTCCTGCTTATAGGATGCGTTACCACACTCTCGGCGGTAATCTCGGTTCCTTTCGCATGGCTGACACTCAGAACCGACCTGCCGTTCCGCAGGGCATGGACTGTACTTGCCGCGCTGCCGCTGGTCATTCCAAGCTTTGTTGGGGCATTTCTGTACATATCCGCCCTTGGACCTAAGGGGTTGCTGCAATCGGCCCTTGAAGTGATGTTCGGTGTCGATAGGTTGCCGGACATGTACGGGCTGCTGGGCGCGACCGCCGTTCTCACCTTGCTCAGCTACCCATACCTGTTCCTCACCGTGCGCGGCTCGATCTCCAACCTGGACCCGGCGACAGAGGAGGCTTCGCGCGGCTTGGGACACGGAGCTTGGAGCACATTCTTCCGAGTCACCCTGCCGCAGCTGAAACCCTCGATTACGGCAGGGTCACTGCTGGTCGCGCTCTACACGCTGAGCGAGTTCGGTGCCGTAGCTCTTCTGCGGTACAATACCTTCACTTTCACCATATACCAACAGTACGAGGGCTCCATCGATCGTTCCATCGCCGCGCTGCTGTCTTTCGTGCTCGTAATTATGGCAGTCGTCATACTACTGTCGGAGAACTATACGCGGGGGCGCGGTCGATATTACCGAATTGGCGCAGGCTCGGCGCGTAAGCCTCCGATCGTAAAACTTGGACACTGGAAGTGGCCTGTTCTGGGTGCCTTAGGCACCGTAATGACTCTCGCGCTGGTGCTTCCGGTCGGCGTCCTGATGTTCTGGCTAATTCGTGGTTTGGGCGCCGGCGAGCCGCTGCTGCTGCTCTGGAGCGCGACACGAAACTCTCTTCTTGTGTCAGGCGCCGCCGCAGTTGTAACCGCTGCAATGGCGATAGCGATGGCAATGTTGCTGGTGCGCTATCCGAGTAAACTCAATCGAGTGCTTGAGCCGCTCAGCTTCACTGGCTACGCCCTGCCCGGTGTCGTCGTCGCGCTTGCATTGGTGTTCTTCGGAGCGAAGTACGCGCGCCCGCTCTACCAGACGCACTGGCTACTGATATTCGCCTACGCCGTACTCTTCTTCCCCGTTGCACTTGGCTCCGTGCGATCTGCGCTGCTGCAAATCAGCCCTAGGCTAGAAGATGCGGCTCGCTGCCTGGGACATAATCCCCTGCGCGTGATGCTCCGCGTTACGCTCCCTCTTATGCGCTCCGGCGTACTGATGGGTGCGGCTCTGGTGTTCCTCCTTACTATGAAGGAACTGCCCGCAACACTGATACTGGGTCCCTTGGGGTTCCAGACGCTGGCAACCTCCGTCTGGTCGGCTTCAACTGAAGCATTTTTTGCGCGGGCTGCGGCACCCGCTCTTATGATAATCCTGACGTCTTCCATACCAATGACGCTTCTCGTATTGCGTGAGAAGAGGACTCTGAAGTGAGCAAACCGCTGATCGATTGTCGAGGCGTTTCGAAGCGCTTCGGGGATGTGGTCGCCCTTGACGACGTGAGCCTTCGTCTGATGTCGGGCGAGGTTCTGTCTATCTTGGGCGCAAGTGGCTGTGGCAAAACTACATTGCTCCGTGTCATCGCCGGATTTGAGGCGGTGGACGGCGGTGAACTGTACCTGCGCTCTAGTCTCGTTTCCAATGCCGAGCATCACCTGCCGCCGGAACGCCGCAACATCGGTATGGTCTTTCAGGAGTACGCGCTGTTCCCACACCTGACGGTCGCTCAGAATGTCGCATTCGGGCTTCGGGGCAGGCCAAGGGACGAGCAGCGCCACCGCACTCAAGACGCGCTGGAACTCGTCAGACTGGACACTCTTGAGACGCGCTACCCGCATCAACTTTCCGGAGGGCAGCAGCAGCGAGTGGCTCTCGCCAGGACGCTTGCGCCATCTCCCATCGCGGTTCTGCTGGACGAGCCTTTCAGCAACCTCGATGCCGGAATGCGACAGGACGTGCGACAGGAGGTAGAAGCGATTCTGCGCGGCAAGGGTATTGCAGCCATATTCGTCACACACGACAGGGAAGAAGCCTTCGCATTCGCAGACCGTGTAGGCGTTATGAGCACGGGACGACTCGAACAGGTGAATACGCCCGGGGAACTGTACCGCACACCCATCCGACCTGATGTGGCTCGGATAGTTG
>JAGGDZ010000176.1 GCA_024648655.1 Chloroflexota bacterium
CCAAACCATTATAACCCGTTACGAGACGGTGCAATCTTCCAAGTTCATGGTGCCGAGCACATACTCTCCAACCTTGCAAGTCGCTGTGAACTGCTGATTTTTGTCCACGCTTGCCTGAACCTCCGCAGGCAAGTCCTTGAGGGCGATAAACTCGATGAATATCGAGCCGAGCACCCTGTAGGATTCCCTGTCTAC
The DNA here is from genome assembly GCA_024648655.1 of Chloroflexota bacterium. GTDB lineage: Bacteria > Chloroflexota > Dehalococcoidia > Lucifugimonadales > JADFKI01 > Bin90. The sequence continues at coordinate 196 of JAGGDZ010000176.1, forward strand.
CACGAGCCGAATATCGCCGTCTTCCACTTGACCTACCATGCCCGTGATACGGACCCGCTTGCCCTTGCGCTGTAGATCGAATCGCGTTGCATTGTCCTTCCGCTCCTGATAGAGCGCGACTGCCGTGACATCCGGCGCGGGGATAGGTATTGCGGTCGGTTCCGGTTCGGGCGTCGGTTTGGCCTGCACGACAGCCGGGGCATGATTGACTGTTGATTGTGCGGACTGCGGCGCATCTTCCTCCGATTCTCCGAATATCGCGGCAAACACAATGAGCACGACTAATCCGGCTCCGACTCCAACGGCAATCTTCGTCTTTCTTCCCATTCTGGTGCCTCCTTACGGCAGGGTCTGGGCTCTTTGGTCGGGACGCACCATCACACGGGCCGTAAGGAGACCGAACGGCCCTGCTTGTAGCCCGAATGATGTCATGCCCGACCAAAGGCTGACGCACCTTATAGGAGACTCTGTGTTGCGTCAAGTTAATATCCACTATCTTCGCTCTTTCAGCATCGGCAAAAGCGAGTTGAAGATTCGCTCGGTGATATCCCATTCGACCCACCAGGGCCGATTTGCAGTCCACATGGCGGCACTAAGTAGATGGTACCGCCATGTGCGTGGAGGACGCCCTACGGCCTCAACAAGACCCTTCTCATAGTCAATTACCTCAATGTCGCCAAGCCACGGGTTCTTCCTCATGTCTGCAATGGCTCTTTTGACTCTTGCATCCTTCTCACGTCTGCTCTTGGCTTCACCGCGTTTGATAATCCGCTGAGTTGGACTTATCAAGTTCCAAATCTCAGGCCATGCCGCAACGATGAACAAGACGAGCGACACGACGAAGATTGCCAGCATCCAATGAACGGTTTTCAATGGCGCAAGGTCTAATAGCTCCATAGCACTACCTCCAGCCCAGAGCATGAACTCGCTTGTTGCAAGCAATACAATCCTTCGCATCCGCGCATACTATCTCGACCTCCATGTTGTGTCAAATGGATAATTCCCAATCGAGCCTCCGCGATAGGCTGCCGTGCGCGCTGATATCCGTCGTGAGACGGTTTTAGAAGCAGCCGCATGACCTCCGCGCACGCCTGATCGTCGATATCTACGTTGATGCGTGTCATATCTCTAGCGTACACCTCCGAGGTTAGGACCGACAAAGGCACGAGGGTACACGCTATTGGTGATGGCAAATCCGACGCAGCGAGTTCGCGCCAGATGCTTCAGTTTGCATCACATTTCGAGCTTTTCGCCG
>JAGGDZ010000438.1 GCA_024648655.1 Chloroflexota bacterium
CGTGCTCGATGGAGAAGTGTTTGAGGTCGGACAGGCGATCAGAGGTTACTGGGCGAAATCGCAAGTCTGCCGCGTAGGGCTTATCGACCATGGGCATCTCTCTAACTGATAGCTACTCCCGCTCTCTGAGCAGCGCTTCACACAGGTGCGCGGTGTCAACGAGTTCAGGTATGACCACATACTCTCTGACAGTGTGCATGCCATGGTCCGCCATGCCCACCACGACTGCGCTCATTCCTCTCAAGCGGAACACATTGCCGTCGGTGCCGCCTCCGGATGGACTGAATATCGGCTCAAGCCCAAGTCCGCGCAACGCGCCCACAACACGATTCGTGGCAGGGTCGTCGTCGCTAAGTGTATAGGTCTCGAATTCGGTGTGAAGATGGTCGTCCAGAATCGCCTCCGGGAACATTTCACGCACTTCGTCGAGTGCCTCTGAAATCTGTACGCGAATGTTGTCGAGAGTTTCGATATTGCGACTTCTGAACTCTCCATTGATGATTGTAGTTTCCGCAACGGCGTTTCTCACGGTGCCGCCTTCGATGTTGCCGATGTTGAATGTCGTCTCTTCGTCCAGTCTGCCCTGCGGAAGACGAGTAATCAGCTCGGCTGCGATGCGAATAGCGGAAAGTCCCTTCTCCGGCTCAACGCCTGCGTGTGCTGCGCGTCCTGTTATCTCGATGTCGAAGCCGATATACGTCGGGCTTGACGATGTAATCTGTGCGGCTGAACCCTCTCCGTCGAACACGATGGCTTCCTTGGCGGTAAGCATAGAGAAGTCGAGATTGCGCGCGCCGACAAGCCCAATCTCCTCCTCGCGTGTGAATGCGACCTCTATGCCCGTGTGGGGTGTCAAACCATCCTCATACACCGACTCAAGCGCTTCCAAGATGGCAGAGACGCCACACTTGCAGTCCCCGCCCAGGATTGTGGTGCCGTCGGACACGATGCGGTCGCCGTCCACGCTCGGTTTGACGCCCCGCCCCGGTTCAACCGTGTCCATGTGCGCCGACAAAAGAAGAGGATCGGGTCTGCCGTCGGTCGCGATGACATTGCCGTAGGAGTCGCGCCTCACAGTCAGCCCGAATCCTTCGAGGCGGCGTGTCAGTTCTTCCGCCATCGCCTCTTCTTCGCCGGAAGGACTGTCAATCTGCACGAGGTCGGTGAAGGTCTTTACCAATCGTTCACGGTTTATCATTAGTTCTCCTGATGGTGATGTACCTAAACTTAACGAGCGAATTGCCTGCGGATATTGTATTTGGAGGGTGCAGTGTGTTCAAGGGTTGGAAGTTGATGCCGCATGAGGTTAAACTACACGCCATCCGACAGTAATGAAGAATCGAAAGCTGAAATTATGCAGGAGCGATCCGAACCACAATATAGTACGATGATACGAGACTTGCCGCAGGACGAGCGTCCACGCGAACGGCTCCAGCGATACGGCGCGAATCATCTGAACAACGCCGAACTCATCGCGATCCTGCTGCGCGTTGGGTCGGCGGGCGAGAGCGTGCTCAATCTGTCGGCGCGTGTGCTGTCCACTTACGGCGGTCTTGGAGGTGTGGCAAAAGCATCATATGGTGAACTCTGCGACCTTCACGGCATCAGTGACGCTAAGGCTTGTCAACTCCTCGCAGCTCTGGAGCTGGGCAGGCGCTTAACATCGCTTCAGCCGGACGACAGGGCCGTGATTCGATCCCCGCAGGATGTCTTCAATCTGCTCAGCGCAGAGATGGGCTTTCTGGTGCAGGAGCATTTGAAGGTGTTGCTCCTCAACACGAAGAACGAGGTGCTGGCGACACACGAGATATATAAGGGTAATGTCAACTCAGCGGTCATAAGGGTATCGGAAGTGTTGCGCCCCGCGATCAGAGAGAATTGCCCGAACATCATCATCGCTCATAATCATCCATCGGGCGACCCAACACCTAGCCCGGAGGATATTCTGGTGACGCGCCAGATTCGTACTTGCGCCGAGATGATGGATATTGAGCTGCTCGACCATGTTGTAATCGGAAATCAACGCTTCGTCAGTCTGAAAGAACGGCGCCTTGGATTTGACGGAGGCTCCACGAACATTGGCGCCGACTTCGGACTGGCTGCTGAAAGGAAGTAGGTGATTGCAATGACGAACAGGGAGCTTGGGGATGTTGGAACGGAGTTTAAGTTTGAAGACGATGATGTCAAGGTGTGGGATCTTGTGTTGGAGCCGGGACAGTCCAGCGATTGGCATCATCATACGAATCGCTATGTGTTCATCGTTACGCGCCCCGGAACGCTGAGGACGGAGCACGATGACGGCAGCGTGACCGTATCCGAATTGAAGCTGGGACAGGTCGTCAAAGGCATCCACCATGCCGTGCATCGTGTCACTAACGTTGGAGACGCCCTGTACAGCAACGCCATTATTGAAATGAAGGGCAATTTGAAGGATTGAAAACCAAGGAGGTAAACGATGTCCAGAGGAAATGAACCTTTGGGTGAAATCGCAACCGAGGTACTCTTTGAGAACGACAAGGTAAGGGTCTGGAATCTGGTAGTGGAGCCGGGCCAGGCAAGCGATTGGCACATGCACGAGAACGATTACGTCACTATAGTCGTAGAAGGCGCCGGACTGGTGGTAGAGTTCGATGATGGCACAAGCGAGGACAGCCCCTCCGAAGTTGGTACCTGGCGATTTCACGGGGAGCACAAGATTCATCGCGTCGTGAATAATCGAGATGTGCGATATAAGAATGTGCTGGTAGAACTTAAGTCATGAAAATTCTCATAATGGGGACCGGAGCCATTGGGGGCTGCTATGGCGGACTGCTTGCCCGAAGTGGCGAGGATGTCGTGTTTGCGGCAAGGGGGGACAACCTTCAGGCAATCAGCGATGCTGGCCTGCGGATCGAGTCTGCGACATTCGGCGAATTCGTCGTGCACCCGAAAGCGGTGGACAGGCTGGACGGTAGCTGGATCGCTGATCTGATCCTGTTCTGCGTGAAGGGCTACCACAATGAACAGGCTATGTCTGACATGTCGCCCGCTGTCGGAGATAGTACGACCATCCTGACATTGCAGAACGGCATCGGGAGCGGTGAGCAGTTGGCGCAACGCTTCGGCGCTGACCGGATTTTGCTAGGCGCGGCTTACATCGACGCGGAGCGTACCGCCCCCGGAATGTTCGCGCAACGCGGCAGCCCACCCCGAATCGTGCTGGGAGAAGAGAGCGGTGAGATGACGGATAGGGCGGAGGCAGTTGCAAAGGTACTGCGGCAGGCAAGAATCGAGACTGAGCTGTCTTCGAATGTGCTGACCGCGCTATGGAGCAAGCTTGTTTATATTTGCGCGCTAAGCGGGATGTCCTGCGTTACGCGGTCGTCTTTCAGCGAGGTGTTGGAAACGACGGAGACGCACGCAATGACGATGCAAGTGATGACGGAAGCGCTGAAGGTTGGGCAAGCAAGCGGTGTTCCGCTTGATGACGAATTGCCGAATTCGATTATGGCGGGCTTTCTGGAAGAGAAGGGCGGGCTTATCTCGTCAATGCACACTGACTTGGTGGCGGGCAACCCGTTGGAAGTCTCGCTCATCAACGGTGCGGTAGCCCGCATCGGCAAAGAGATCGGCGTAGATACTTCTGCCAACAGTTTCATCGCGGCGTGTCTGGCAATCGCCGATAACAGGGCACGTAGAGAGGCTTCCAGTTGACAGAGGACATCGGAAACAGGAGAAGACATTGGACTACTTCATTGACCCCTCGCAGGTGAAGCGAAGGGAACTCGCGCCCGGCGTGACTTTGCGAACCATGTGGGGCGACAAGATAATGATGAGTATCGTGGAGATCGCGCCGAATGCTGTAGTGCCAACGCACGCACACCCAAATGAGCAGGCAGGCATCGTGCTCCAGGGGGAGTTCGAGTTCGCTATCGGCGGCGAGGTCAAGATGCTTAGGCAGGGCGATGCTTATGTCATTCCCGGCGGGGTCGAGCATGGTGTAGTAGGCTCTGACGGCTGGTCAATGGCGCTCGACATATTCAGTCCCCCGCGTGATGATTACAAGCATTAGACAGCAACAGCCGCACGAACGGCAATTACGTCCCTGCGGCTGGTGATTTTCAAGATTATGCCCGGATTGGCGGCTTAGGTACCATAGCGTGCGGCTGCCACCGGGTCGCTGTACTCGACGCCCTTGGTGGACCAGAATATGGTGGCAATTTCGTCCACGGATGCGACCAGAGCCTCAGCGTTCTCCATGCTGACCGTCTGCTTGCACTGTCCGGCCAGCTTGAGGGCAGCGTTGAACTTGGCAGCGATTTCGTTGGCGTCGGTCCCGGGCCAGGTGTAGTCTGCCCAGAGAACCCGCAGCTCGTGCTTGCAGATTTCAGCGTGCTCTTCTTTAACCGTTACATAGCGTCCCATCGTGTTAGCATACGCCGCGTCGCCGCTATCCTCCAAGGATTCGATGCGGAGTACCATTTTTTGAACGGTCTGTGCCGCAATCTTCGCTGTGATGGGGTCGTAGATGCCGCACGGAATGTCACAGTGCGCGCTCGCAGTACGCACGGAGAAGAGGCGCTCAATAGTTGACTTTACGCTCATTTGAACCTTCCTTTCAGGGAGTTTAGATTTGGTTAGACGATACATTAATCGCCTTTCCCTTGCAAGTATTTGCGGCTCTGCGATGGGTGTCGGCGCAGGCTGTAATAGATCAACTCGAATAGGTGAATTATGATGGGCGGACTCTTGCTATATCGAGTGGAAGGCGACAGT
>JAGGDZ010000222.1 GCA_024648655.1 Chloroflexota bacterium
AATGGCTTCCCTCGCATTCCGTTGCAGATTGCGACTGAATAGCATCTGGCCGGGCTCGAGAGTGGAAATCCTGTCTGCAATCTGCTGGACATTTCTCTCTGCAGCGGGCACAAGGGCGCGTATCTCTGACGAACTATTGAGATTTGTCTTGAAGAAAAAGGAATTGCTCAGAAATTCCCGGTAATCTGAGCCCGCAGAACCTGCCAAATCAGATACGGATTGAGTCGCTAAAAATACTGCAACGCCTTTAGAGCGTCCTTCGCGTATAATGCTGGCAAGTGGCGAGTTTTTGAGTCATTGTTCTTGTCGGTTGCCCGCGTGTTCAAGTTATGAAGCAGGGAATGCAGCACTACGCTGTTCGCGCTGCTGTCAGGACGCCTAGGGTTTATCATCCAACTCCGCTTAAGTTGGTACAGTTCATGTTCGTGCTCGAACTCCAACTCGACGGCCATTTCCGTTTCATAGCCTTCCAATCCCCTGGACAGGTCATTGGCTCTGAGAATTGGGTTCGATTCTGATGCGAACAAGCAGGCATTGATCGCCTCAAAAAGTGTAGTCTTCCCGCTGCCGTTGCGCGCTCCGAGCAGATGTATGCTACTGCCGTAAGTTGGGCGCGGGAACTCTAGCGAATGCTCACCGTAGTATGACTTTATGTTCTTCAGACTAATTCTTCGGAGAATCATCTTCACGCTCCAGCACGTGAGACTCAATGGCGGCTTTCAAATGTTGAACCAGTCCGATACGGCGCTGACGGCCTTCTTGTTCGAGCTCCAAATCTATCAGTTCATCCACAATGCTAGGATCAATTCCAGCCTGCAAGCAAGCGTTTTGAAGAATCTGCCTTTCGGCGTCGTAGTTTTCTGCCATGACTCACCCCTCTTTGATAATCATCAACTTATATCATATATGTCAAGTTTCCGGGCATTAAAAAGCGCGCAGCCCTTCAGTTTTGGGGTAATACAGTGGGGTAATCCAGTGGGGTAATCCAGTATGGATGAGTTAGTCTCCCCTATACTCCGGCAATGGCTTGATGCTGTAGTTGGCGGTGCCTCCTATGAGGCTTTCGACGGCGGCGCGGGCGGTGTCGAGAGATGTGAAGCAGGGGATACGCCTGTCCACTGCGGCGCGGCGGATCTCGAAGCCGTCTTCGAGGGATTCGCGGTCGCCTTCGATTGTGTTGACGACCGCCGCTACCGTGCCGTCAGCGATGATGTCAACGGTGCTGGGATGCTCGCCGGTATGCGCCTTGGGTATGGCGAAGGCATCGATGCCAAGCCCGCGTATCATGCCCGCCGTCCCCTCGGTGGCGAACAGACCGTAGCCGGCTTCGGCTAGCTGGCGAATCATCGGCACGGCGTCCGCCTTGTCGCGGTCGGCTATGGTCAGCAGGATGGAGCCTCTTTCAGGAAGCATCATCCCGGACGCTATCAACGCTTTGGCTACCGCCGATGAGAATTCGGTGTCGATGCCCATGACCTCTCCGGTTGACTTCATTTCAGGGCCGAGGTAGTTGTCCACGCCGGAGAGCTTGGACATCGAGAAGACCGGCGCTTTCACTGCCACGAGCTTCTGGCGCTTCCACAAGCCGCCTTCGTAGCCTGCCTCGGTTATGCTCCTGCCGAGCATAGCCTTTATCGCAAGACGAATCATCGGCACGCCCGTTACCTTCGAGATGAATGGGATGGTGCGGCTGGCGCGCGGGTTGACCTCGATTACGAACACCTGCGTGTTCCGGTTGCCGTTGGCGCGGCTTGTCGCCGGGCTGCGATATGTGTCGCCGCCGACTACGACGTATTGGATATTCATCAGTCCCTTGACCTGAAGGGCGCGCCCGATGCGCGTGGTGTAATCCACGATGGTATCGACTTCCGCTTCGGTCAGCGTCAGACCCGGGTATATCGCCATGGAGTCGCCGCTGTGGACGCCGGCGCGCTCCACATGCTCCATGATGCCGGGGATGAGCACATTCTCGCCGTCGCACACGGCGTCCACCTCGACCTCGCGCCCCTCAAAATACTTGTCGATGAGTACGCGCCTGCCCATGCCCGCCTCGAAAGCGTGGGTCATGTAGCGCACAAGCTCAGTGGCGTTCTGCACGATTTCCATTGCCCTGCCGCCTAGCACGTAGCTGGGGCGTACTAGCACAGGATAGCCCACGCGCTGTGCCACATTCAGCGCCTGCTCTAGGTTGCTGACAGCAGCGCCGGGTGGATTCGGTATGCCGGTCCTGGCAAGAAACTCCTCGAACAGGTGTCGGTCGGAGGCGATGTCTATGGAGCGCGCGGTTGAGCCGAGAATGGGCATCTCCACGCTGTCGAGCGTCTGTGACAGGTTGATGGCGGTCTGTCCGCCGAACTGTACGATAGAGGGCGGGAAGTCCAGGTCTGTGCCGTCGCCCACGACCGCTTCGTTCTCAAGGATGTCCAGCACGCTCTCTTCGTCGAGCGGCTCGAAGTAAAGGCGGTCGCTGGTGTCGAAGTCGGTTGATACGGTTTCAGGGTTGGAATTGGCTATGATACTGGAGACGCCTTCTTCGCTGAGCGCCCAAGCAGCATGCACGGAGCAGTAGTCGAACTCGATGCCCTGCCCGATGCGTATGGGGCCACTGCCGACGACGAGCGCCTTGCCCGTCTGCATGGGAGTGGCTTCGTTCTCCTGTTCGTAGGTACTGTAAAAGTAGGGCGTGTGCGCCTCGAATTCGGCGGCGCAAGTGTCCACCATCTTATAGACGGGGCGGAGATTCCACCGGTGTCGAAGGTCTCGTACCTGCTGGGGTGTGCGGTCGGTCAGCTCGCCGATTTTCTCGTCTGAGAAGCCGAGCCGCTTGGCGCGCCGGAGCGTATCGGCGTCCATGTGCGCCGACAGCAGCTCTTCCTCCATAAGGGCTATGTTCTGGAAGGCGCGGGTGAACCATGGGTCTATGCCGGTAGCGCGGGAAAGCGCCTCTGGGCTGACGCCGCGTCGCATAGTATAGAGCAGCGCCCAAAGTCGTTCGTCGTTGGGGTGAAGGGGAAGGTGAGCTTCGTCTAGTCCTTCCAGCGACAGCGCGTGGACTCCCGCTTCGTCCGCCTGACGCCGCTTGTCCATACCCCAATTGGTGTCTTCCCAGAGGATGTCGCGATTGGTGATCTCCAGTGAGCGCACCGCCTTCTGGAACGCTGCCTCGAACGAGCGGTCTATCGCCATGACCTCACCGGTCGCCTTCATCTGCGTGTTGATAGAGCGGTCGCCTGCGGGGAACTTGTCGAAGGGCCAGCGCGGTATTTTGACCACGCAGTAATCAAGGGCAGGCTCGAATGCGGCGAGG
>JAGGDZ010000383.1 GCA_024648655.1 Chloroflexota bacterium
GCAAATCGGATATCTGGGCGCGCTGATCAATCCGGAAACACGCCGTCTGGCTGCTTCGAGTTACCTGGGCGCGCGTTACTGCGCCGACAATTATCGCGATGACTTGATGGCCGACGACATCTCCTTCGAGGTGACCTGGATCGGCTTCTGGTTCCATATCCCGGGTGTGACGCTGGATCCGACCGAGGTGGCGCAAGGCTTCCTCGATGGCGGCGCTGACGTCATCATCTCCGGCATTGATACAACCGAAGCACTAACGGTTTCCGGGCAGTACATGGCTGAGGGCGACGTCAGTTACGGCGTGCCCTACGGCAACATCAACGGCTGTTCGGAAGCGCCAGACGCCTGCATCGGCGCGGCCTATTACAACTGGGGCCCGGCTTATCTCGATGTCGTGCAGCGCGTGATTGACGGCGCCTGGTTGCAGGAATGGCTGTGGCTGGAGCCGAAGTGGGACGAGATCAACGATGACGGTCTGTATACCGATGCTGATACCAGCGTAGCCGGCTTCAAGTTCGGCGACGGCTTAAGCATGGACACCATCGAGACCTTGAAGGCTTTCGCCCAGGAGATCCTCGACTTCCAAACCGATGAAATGCACGCGAACGAGATGTTCTTGTGGTCGGGGCCGCTGAACCTGCAAGACGGCTCGCCGCTGGCCGGTGATATGGAGCCGGTGAGCTTACTGGATGTGTGGTTCCTGCCACAACTTCTCGAGGGCATGACCGGCGCCAGCGAGAGTGGATAAGTCAGAGGTATATCCACAGCGCGATTGGGCGGCTAAAGGGTAGCGTAGACACTCGCCTTAAGTCGCCCATACATCTGCATGAATCCGAAGAGCGGCCACTTTGGTCGCTCTTTTGTCTGTCAGGGGCAGACCGTCGGTATTGGTTAAGTGGCGGCGGTTTCTTATAATCAGTCCTACTGACTCGGCCGATAGCGAGCCTGACGATGCGGATCTTATTGATTGTGGCACTGTTGTTTCTGGGGCAGATAGCGGC
>JAGGDZ010000315.1 GCA_024648655.1 Chloroflexota bacterium
GACATCTGTATAAGCCTCTAATGCTTCACGGGCAGTAACTAACGCTGTCTCTGCATTCTTTAAAGCGTCAACAGGCTTTCCGTCAGCCTCTGCGATCGCAGCACGACGGACAGCGGCAATCATATCCAGATAACCGATACCAAACTTCAGGCGCCCAATCCAGTAGTCTATGTAACTTTGTCCCGACGGTTGTGCTTTTTTCCGCGCCCGGTGTGCGGCGTCTAACGCCCGTTGATACCCCTGCCGGTCCGCCACCAGCTCATCGGACATCGGTTGAGGCGTCCAATGCTTGGTCAGCATACCCGGCACCGGAAAGGTCAGCCCCAACCCATGCGCTTCCAGCGCAACCGTTGTTCCCTCCACTTCACGAAATGTCGTCAACATATCATCAATACAGTCTTCCCCGCAGGCAGCGCGGACCTGATCTCGATAAACCTCCTCGTGCTTTACTCCCTCTTCCCACGCTGCTTTCGACAGATAGGCAATACATGGGTCGTGATCAGCGATAAGCCAATAGCGTGTCGAGAACCCTGCCCAACCGTGCTGAATCAGATCTTGTGTTAACTCGCGCAGGGAGCCGGTCGCTAATTGTGGCAACAGTCCCACGTTGTCGTCGTGGAGCGTGTAAATTAGGCTGCAGGCGTGTTCGTGACTCGGAACGTTTTCGAGGACTTCCCGTCTCTTGACAATGCGCGATGCGGTATAATCTACAAAATTCAGCGTTTCCCAACCGCGAGGCACAAGGTTTCCAAGTAGTGGAAAGAGTTCCTCCGCTACGCTGTTGTAGATAAACTTCATGTCGGGACGATGGGACGCCTTGAGAGCATGTATCTCGTTGAGGAGTCTATCGTAGAAGTAGAGGGCAACAATGTCGCCTTTGACCTCCTGTAAGGCACGCTCTTCTCCACCGGGATATGCGGAACGCTGCGTCGCAGCAGTTAGGACATCATCGAGCGAGTGTTGAGATGAGATACCATACTTGGCATCGAGCGCCTGCCACGCCCGTTCATATAACCCCGACCACTGCCGAAACTCTGGCATACCCAACGCCACATAATCTACTTCAGGATAGGTA
>JAGGDZ010000034.1 GCA_024648655.1 Chloroflexota bacterium
TTAGATAAGAAATGTGCAGAAGGGTATTTCAAGTGCCCTTTGAGCAAACGGAATCTGATTTCCCCGTTCCCTACCTCCGCAGGGACAGGGCTCTACCACATTAAGCGCCGCCGCCGCAATTCCGTTCCCTACCTCCGCAGGGACAGGCTACGGGGAAAGACGAAAGGGCATGAAGCAGGATTGTTGTGCATTTCTCTTCAAATGACACCCTCTTGCTTCAATCCCGCTATGTTATCCTCCGACAGCCCCAGCACTCCGCCGTATATCTCCTTGTTATGCATCCCCAGCGTGGGCGCGCCGTAGGGTTCGGGCAACTCGCCGCCCGAGAATATCACCGGGAAGCCCGCCACGATGCCCGGCACCGGCTCGTCCATCTTGCCGTGCCGCATGGGGAGCAGGCTGCGACGGTCCCAGAAGTGTCTATCGTTGATCGCCTCATCGACGCTGCGAACCGCGCCGCTCGGCACATCCGCCGCCTCGAAGCGTTCCAGTGCCTCCGCTCGCGTCAGCTTCTTCACTCGCTTCTGTATCTCCTCGCGCGCCTCCACCACATTCGCCGTCCTGCTGTGGAACTCGGCGAAGCGCGCGTCCGTCAGAAGCTCGGGTGCGTCGAGCGCGTTGCACAGCCGATGCCACTGGTCGTTGCTCGCCGCCGTGATGGTCAGCTCACCGTCGCTGGTCTGGTACAAGCCTGTGGGACCGCCCCGTGTCGTGTTGCCCATCCGCAGCGGCAGTCCCATCTCCACATCGTCCTCTAGCGTGTCCATGAGCATGATGGATGTGAGCGTGTCCATCATCGACACATCGAGGTACTGCCCCTCACCGGTGCGCTCCTTTTCGCGCAGCGCAGCCGTAATCGCGTAGCACGCGAACAGCGGCGTCACCAGGTCGCCTATGTAGAAGCCGACTCGCGTCGGTGGGCCGTCGGGATGCCCGTTGATCTCCATCAGCCCGCTCATGCCTTGAATCTGCGGGTCGTGCGCAGGCCTGTCCGCGTATTCGCCGGTTTGCCCGTAGCCTGATATGGAGCAGTAGATGATGCCCGGGTTGACGGCGGAAACATCCTTGTATCCTAAGCCCATGCGCGTCAGTGAACCGGGCGCAAGGTTCTCCAGCATTACATCGGACGACTTCGCAAGATCGAGGAACATCTGCCGTCCCGTTGGATGCTTCAAGTTGAGAGTAACGCTCTTCACGCCCTGGTTGCGCTTGAGGAAGCGCGTGGATATGTCGTCCGGCGTCTGCTGCTGTGGATGCTTGCCTTCCGGCCCGATGAACGGCCCATTCCCACGCACCGGGTCACCCTTGCCGGGCAGTTCCACCTTGATGACCTCAGCGCCCAGCCGCGCGAAGTTCATGCTTGCGTATGGTCCTGCAAGGAAGCCTGTTACCGCGATTACTCGTATTCCCTTTAGGGGTTGCATGTTTCCTCCGATGTCGGTTGAATTATCTTCGGTTTAGTTTGTGCCGCGCAGCTTCCAGTAGCGCCAGTGTTCCCTGGACCCGTCTGCGCCTCCATTGTCCATAAGTATGGCATCGCCCGCATCCTCACCCCTGACCAGGAAGCAGACATGTCCCTGCTCTGTGTGATCGATGTCATCCTCCTTGTCGCGGTCGATGTCTATGGCATGCCCGTTGGTAAATGGGCGGCGGATTTCGTCGCATTTCAGCCCATTGCCCAAGCCGTAGGAGAACTCCTTATCCGGCAGCGCGCTTACGAGTCTCAGGCGGCTGAGCGCATTGTAGGTGCCAGGCGCCTCTCCTTCGTTTGTTACCTGCATCCGCACCAGCACGAAGCTGTATCCCACGGGCGCGCGTATGTTATAGCGATCGTTATAGTCCTGGATATCTTCCTCTGCCGCGTCTCCCCAGAGAACAAGCTGGACTCGCAGTCTGAGCTTGGGTTCTGTGTTGCCTATGAAACCCCATTGCTGGAAGGCGAACGCCCTATCCGGCCTGTCGCC
>JAGGDZ010000470.1 GCA_024648655.1 Chloroflexota bacterium
GCGCCGTCGAGCTTGGCGGTGGATCTGGCGCGGGAATCGGGGATGACGCTGCTGGGATTTTTGCGCGGGCGAGGATTCAATGTATATACCGGAGAAGAACGGATTATCGTTTAGGAGTGGGAGTTTGCCCCTCGTTCTTCCCGTTCGAGATCGGCACCTCGATAAGAAGAAACTCAACGAGGATACAACGCTATCATGCCAGTACAAATCACCATAAGAGATGTCCCGGAAGAGGTGCGCGACGCGTTGGCCGTTCGCGCCGCCCGGCAACGCCAGTCCATGCAGGCATTCCTCCGCGACGAGTTGGAACGAATCGCGTCGCGTCACTCGGTCAGCGAGTGGCTGCACCAAGTTCGCGAGCGCAAGGAAGCGGCCGGAATCCGCGTCCATCCGTCCAGTATTCTACAAGCCCGGGATGCCGATAGAACGTGACCGTTATCTCGACAACACAACTCAAAAAATTGGCGAAAGGATAATAGCATGGAAATGCGGCGGCCGCGTTATAGTAAAGAAGAATTCGCCCGACGTGGTCAGGCACTCTACGAGCGACAAGTGAGGCCTCAGGTGGAAGAGAGTAATATCGGCCGGATCGTGGCGATTGACATTGAGACGGGCGAGTTTGAGATCGGGGACGACGCGCTTGCCGCTTCGGACCGACTCTTTGCGCGTTGTCCCGAGGCGCAGCCGTGGTTGGTGCGTATTGGGCATCGTGCGGTACATCGCTTTGGGCACTCTCATGCCGGTAGTGTGACATGATTGAGGGTACGGTGAATGAGAACTATGAGGCGGCTATACGCCTTACCCTTCGCGGCGTTGCTGGGGAGGAGTATGCCATTGAAGCCATAATCGATACTGGCTTCACCGGCTGCCTGACGCTCCCGAAGACCCTGATTGACCGGCTGAACCTGTCTTGGCAAGGTAGTGCTCAAGCGTTATTGGCCGACGGCAGCTTGCACGTATTCGACGCGTACTTGGGAGCCGTGGTGTGGAACGGGCAGGACTGCACAGTAGAAGTGGATGCAGCAGAGACTGATCCTCTTGTGGGAATGGGGTTACTCAGAGGGCACAGCCTGAAAATAGATGTGGTGGAGAATGGCGCAGTGAAGATTGAGGCTCTGACTTGATTGGGCAGGTCTTGAGAGAATTCAGTCAAGTGAACTTTAGCCGCCAGACCATCGAGAGATTCGTCGTATGTTGCATGGAGAGGACAAACTCGTCGTTTAATTTTTCCATCTAAAGGAGAGGGATAATGGCTAAGAAAAAGCAGGCTAGAAGACCGCAGCTCAAACTCTGTGCTGCGGCGTGGACGTTGACCAATTACCCGTCCGAAGCCAAGCAGTGGTCGATGGACCGCAAAGTCCGCGCGGCCAAGGACGC
>JAGGDZ010000142.1 GCA_024648655.1 Chloroflexota bacterium
CGGTATTATCAGCAGACTAGTCGATGGTTTTGTATCAGAACTTTGTACGAGTAATGGAGAAATATGCCGTCTTCGAGGGACGAGCCAGTCGCTCGGAGTTCTGGTGGTATGTTCCGGCGGTTCTGGTTGTCGGGTTCTTCGTTGGGCTTCTTGCCATCCCCCTTCTAGGCTTAACTCCTTATGCACTTTACATCTTGGCTTATGCGTTCGTCCTTGCCATATTCACGCCCACGCTGGCAGTTATCGTCCGGAGACTGCACGATACCGGACGAAGCGGATGGTGGGCGCTGGGCTTTGCCGCCTCAGCCGTCTATGAGCTGGTAAACTTTCTGGCGCCGTCCGGATTCGACGCCCTGTTTTAGTTCGTCTATTTCATACTCCTACTCTACAACATCGTGCTTTTAGTTTTTATGGCGCTTCCAAGTAATGACGGTGAAAACAAGTACGGCGCAGACCCTAGATAAGCCTGTATAAGACGATTCCTTCCGACTGCTCCAACCATGTTACCCTTTGTGCAAGCAACACGAAGCAAGTAACATGAGAATAACGGGAGGCAAGCACAATGCCAATCCAAGCCGTCATAGCACAGGCACAAGAATACCTGCGCGCGCAGAACATTAGCGGCTGGCTGCTCTATGACTATCGCAACATGAACCCGATATTCTGGGACACAGTGGGCAGCATCGCCAATGTAACGCGCCCGTGCTGGCTGTGGATTGCCGCGGACGCGCCGCCGCGCCTGCTCGTCAGCTACGTAGATCAGGGGCGATTCACCCATCTGGGAATCAAGACCACGCTCTTCGTCAGCCGTCAGGACATGACCACAAAGCTCGGCGACATGCTATCGGGCGCAGACCGCATCGCAATGGAATACTCCCCACAGGGCGCATTGCCGCGCGTATCGCGTATAGATGCCGGCACGCTGGAACTTGTGCGCTCGTTTGGTGTTGAGGTGGTGTCGTCCGCGGACCTCCTGCAGCACGCCACGCAGCGCTGGAACGACGAGCAGCTCCAATCGCACCTAGCTGCCGCCCATGCGCTGTGGAACATCGTGCAGCAGGCGTTCCGGCGCATCGGCGACACGATAGACGACAACCCCACCGAGTTCGACATTGCGGAGTTCATACGACAGCGCTTCATAGAGGATGGAATGATCGTCACGGATGGGCCGGTCGTTGCCGCCAACGCGCACGCCGCCGACCCGCACTTCGAGCCGACCGAGGAGAACACAGCGGTGATACGGCGGGGCGACTGGGTGCTGATAGACTTGTGGACGCGACAGCCGCATGAGGACGCGATGTTCGCGGACATCACCTGGACGGCGTATGTGGGGGACAGTCCGACACCGCGACACCGGCAGGTGTTCGACGCCGTCATCGGCGGACGGGACACCGCCGTGGAAATGCTGGAACAGGCGCACCATGATGGCAGGACGCTAGAGGGCTGGCAGCTTGACGCAGTTGCGCGCGAATATATAACGAATGCGGGGTTCGGCGACTACTTCAACCACCGGCTGGGGCATAGCCTGGGGCGCGAGGTACACAGCAACGCGGTCAACCTAGACGGCTGGGAGACGCACGACACGCGAAAGCTGATACCGGGCGTTGCGGTAACTGTGGAGCCGGGTATCTACCTGCCGGGAGAATTCGGCGTACGCTCCGAGATAGACCTGTTTGTGGGCGACAGTGGCCCTCGCGTGACGACGCAGATGCAACGCGACGTGGTGCTAATCGACGCATAGCCTACTTCAGCAAGCCGCGCACTGGGATGAGCCTCTGGCTATATGGGTCAACGCCCAGCAGCAAACCTTCCAAGGCGTGCGCGCCTAATATGGGGGACGACCCTTCTTCCCCAAAGATAACCCAGGTAGGCGTTTCATCCCCATCTATCCTGACCATTATCGGCGCCATATCAAGTTCTGTTCGAGTGCCGTTGGCGTACTCGAAAATCTGGCGCTTTGTGGGTTTGATACCAATCTCTTCAAGCACAGATGCGGCAACCATTGTGGCAGTCGCTCCGGTATCGACCAGAGCTTCGATCGCCTCGAACCGCTGGCATTGCAGGTCCCCTATCTCAATCATCACGCTGAAGGTTCCCACGCTTTGCCTCTCAGTAATGGAGTCTTTCTGCCTGATATAGACTTGTTCATGGACGATAATGGGGCCCCCAGATAACGACGCAAGCCCAGCGCGATGTAGCGCTTATCGACTGCTGAAGCGCTTCACTTCAGCAAGCCGCGCACTGGGATGAGCCTCTGGCTATATGGATCAACACCCAGCAACGCGCCTTCTAACGTGTACGCGCCAAGTAGAGGTGTTACTCCCTCTTCACCAAAGATAACCCAGCTTGTAGTTTCGACCCCTTCCACCCTTACCTTCGCCTCAGCCATATCCAGATCAACCTGTTCGCCGCCCGCGTACTCAAAAGCCCCTCGCCTTGTAGGAGCAACGCCTAACCGCCGCAGAGTTGACGCAGGAAGCACAGTGGTCGTTGCACCAGTATCAACTAACGCTTCCACCTCTTCAAAACGTCGCCCGTCAATGTCGCCAACCTCAATCGTCACGCTGAAGGTTCCCACGCTTTGCCTCTCAGTAATGGAGTCCAACTGTCTGTACCTAAAGAATACACCATAGGCTCAAGTACGAATAATCCGCTTTATCCTGCATATTGGACGCCCCACGATTTACGTCACCCACGATGCACTCTCGGCAGCCGGGTCAGTCCCAGCAGCGCGGACGCCCCTATCACCGCAGCGCCGCCATAGACGAATGCGTCCGAGTTGCTGCCGAAGTCAACTATGACGCCGGCGATGAACGGCGAGAACGCCCCAAGCAGAGACGCGCCGTATATGAGCGACACCACCGTGGACTGCGCCTCTCCCTGCGCCACATCCATCGCCGCTGCGATGTATATGGCGTGCAGCGCGTACAGGAAAGCGCCCATCGCCAGGGCGATTATGCCGAACTGGATGCCCGGCACTGTGATTTCAATCAGAACTATGTCGAACACGAGCGGGGCGTCGGTGGGCGAGAACTTCAGCGCAATCATCAGCAAGCCCAGCGCCGCGGTGCAGGGCACGAGCACCGCCTTATGTCCGAGCTTGTCCGCGAGATAGCCCATCGCAGGCTGCGCGAGTATTCCCACGAACTGGATGCTGGACAAGAACAGCCCAATGACCACAAAGGATATATCCTGGTCTTCCCGCAGGTACACCGGCAGGAACGCCATCATCGCGCCCTGCCCCATGCTGCGCAGCGCCGTAGTCAGTACCAGCATCTGCATGCCCCTGCGCCGCAGAAGCGAGAACAGCTTGGAGAAGTAGTCGCGCAGCGATTCGGTCTCCACGCTCGCCGTCGGTATGCCCCGCATCATGAGGTAGATCAACAGCCCGAAGACAAGCGCGGGACCCGTGCTGATTTGCAGCGCCTCGCTCCACGTGAAGGCGACGAGATACGTGCCGTTTATGAGCGCGCCCGTGAGTATGGGACCGACGAATTCGCCGACGCTGCCACCCGTGCCATGCCACGATATGGCGAAGCTGCGCTTGTCCGGGAACTTGCGGGACAGCGAGGCTATCGCCGGCGAGTGGTACAGGGAAGGCCCTATGCCCACCAGCAGCATGGCGGCTAGCATCAACAAGTAGTTCGGCGCGACGCCGAGCAGAAAGTACGATATGCCCATCATGCTGAGCGAAATCAGCAGCATGACGCCTGAACGATTGGCGAACCTGTCGCCCAAATAGCCCGCGACCATCGTGGTCGCGCCACTGGTAACCTGCCCGGATGTGGACAGCAGCCCATACTGCGTGGCTGTCAGTCCTGTGTCGTCCTTGATTGCAGTGAGAAGGACGGAGCGCAACCCGGAGTTATAGATGTGCTTGATGGCATGACCAAGCACGACCGTAATCGCTAACCTGTTTCTGCCTCTCTTGATTTCTTCAGATAAGATTCCAGTACTCGTCTGTGCGCCGGCTTGCGTCAATGTAATTCTCCCAATACATCAAAGTCGCAGCCAATCATAGCACACACGCCCCAGCCGAATTGCCTCCAATAGGCCCGCTCTAACGCTCATCGGCGCCCATGTCAAACAACGCCGAGACCTCGCCCAGATGCGCAACAGTGGCATCCGGCGTCTCCGCGCCATCGCGTGGCTGCTGCAATCGCGCCGGTCCCTGAAGGATACGCACGGTCTGAAAGCCAAGCGTCTTCGCCGGGCGGATGTCGTTGTCCAGCCTGTCGCCAATCATCACGGCTTCTGCCGGCGCGCATCTCGCCCGCTTAAGTGCGAGGCGGAACATCGCGGAGTCCGGCTTGGCGATGCCATCATCGCCCGACGACACGCACACATCGAAGTAGCGCGACATGCCGTATCTTCCCAGGCGTTTCGATGTGCCGGGAGGCTGATTGGCGATGACTCCAAGCCTATATTGCCCTGCAAGCCGCTCCAGCAAGGGCTGAGTCTGCGGGTAAGGCGATTCCAGCTCCTTCGGGTACCTGCCTGATTCGCGCACGAACGCAATCACATCCTCATCATCGGTGAAAGCAAGCAGCAGGCTTCTGAACGGGTTCGGATCGAAGCGCTCGGACGCAGCCTCAAGCGCGGAGCGTAGTTCTTCAGCGGAGGCTTCGATTCCACGCTGCCGCAGCGAATCGGATACCTGTCCCAGGCGTCCCATCTGTGCTGCATCTTCGTTGATGAGCGTGTATCCAAGATCGAAGAACAGCCAGCTAACCCCTTCCAACTGCAAGCCCATCCCGTCAGACTCCTTTCGCGGGTCGGACATTCCCCTCCGCATCCGCCTCAAGCAGCGCGTAGAAGTCATAGCCGCGCCGTCGCAGCTCGTCGCTGCCGCCCTGATGCCTGTCTATGATGGTCAGCACTTTGACCACTTCGCAGCCGGCGTCTTCCACCGCATCGATTGCGTGGAACAAGCCACTGCCCGTGCTGCATGCGTCATCAACGACTGCTACCCGCGACCCAGGCACGAGAGGTCCCTCGATGGCGCGCTTGCCGCCATGTCCTTTAGTCTCCTTGCGTACTATAAGACCGGGCATGGGAGCTCCATCATCCTGATAGCTCATCACCGACATAGCTGCGACTATCGGGTCCGCGCCCAGCGTGGGGCCCGCGATGGCAGTCGCGCCGCTACTACGCGCTACCGGCAGGAAGGCGCGGGCGACATGATGCGCTCCCTTGGGGTCGAGCGTAACTATGCGCCCATCAAAGTAATATGAGCTGGTGCCGCCCGCGGAAAGCTGGAACTCTCCAAACATCAGCGCGCCCTTCTCTTTTGCAAGCTCAAGTATGATTTCAGCGTCGGCTTTGCTCATGACCACCTCGAAATTCGCCAATGCAAAATGGCTGTATTTGAGTTTACATGCCGCGGCTGAGATATTCCAATTCGTCCAGCACCTCGCTGAACACGGGAAACCGGTAATGCTCCAGAATCTCGTAAACGGCTTCCTACCTCGTCGGCGGCAACGAACTACACAGTCCAAATAAAGAACGTCCTCATCTTCAGACATTTTGAAGTTGAGAGCGTCTCTATGATCGATTTAGAATATCCTGTCTATCTCTAGTGTAAACCCCGGTAGCAATGGCGACACCAGCGTCTGTCCCTCGCCGTAAATTCCTGCAACCCTGTATTCACCGTTTTCCAGCGTCAGAACAAGTACATTCTTCGCGTCCGTGTCCGCTTGCCAGTATTCGGGCACTTCATGAAGCGCGTACAGCGTGCGCTTCAGCGTCCTGTCTCTCTGCGCCGTAGATGGAGACAAGACCTCTACCACCAGGTCAGGGGCACCGCGTATGTTTTCTTCGGTGATGATGTATGACCGCTTCTTACTGACGAACAACAGGTCTGGCTGCACCACATCGGTGTCAGACAGAACCACGTCACAGGGCGCATAGAACACCTCACCTAGGTTGTTCTCGCTAACAAATGCATGGAGTTGGAATTCAATCTCTCTTGAGTTTCTCTGATGTGCGATACGCGGGGCCGGAACCATAATCAAATCACCATCTAGCAGTTCATAACGCTTGTCATCAGACGTGTGCTTGTAATCTTCATAAGTGAATTTTACGACTCGTCTCTCGGTTGCCATTTTTATGAACACCCCCTTCCAAGACATACCCAGCGCTGCGCCGGGACATACCAAATTGTACACCAAAGGGCTAAGAGCGGCGGGACGGGAAAAGCACGCTGAAGGTTTAAGCGGTAGGGAGATAAAGGAGGTTGTCGTGGATATACTGCTCCACGGTGGCAGGAACTCGGTAGCGGATCGAACGGCCCTCTGAGGCACGCTGCCGTATGTCCGTGCCGCTGATGTCGATTTGCGCGCTGTCGAGCAGGCGCATACGGCTCGACGCTCCAGGGATCGCAGCGTTGAGCACGCTGGGATCGAGCGATGCGCCGGGGCGCGCCATGCCAACCACGCTCGCCAACTCGAACAGCTTGCGCGGTCGATGCCAGCGGTCTATCTCCCGAAGGGCGTCAACGCCAAGTATGACGATGAACTCCGCATCCGGGTGCTGTCCTCGCAGTTCCGCAAGCGTGTCCACAGTGTAACTTGGCCCGGTGCGTCTGATCTCGATGTCGGTTGCATCGAAGTACGGGTTGCCTTCGACGGCAAGACGCACCATTGCAAGGCGGTGGTGTGCATCCGTAATCTGTCTGTACGACTTGAACCATGGCTGCCCGGCAGGAATGAATAGAACCATGTCCAGTTCCAGGGCGGCGCGTGCATCCTCAGCGACAATGAGATGACCCAAGTGGATGGGGTCGAATGTGCCGCCGAACACGCCGATTCGCACGACTACTCCCACTCCCACTCGACTTCGCCGAAGCGCACCGTATCGCCGGGAGCTACGCCCGCAGCTTCCAGCGCCCGCACGACGCCCGCACGCTGCAAATAGCCAAGAAACTGCACGCGGGCGTTCCAGTCGTCTTCATTGAGCAGCGCTGCGATTCGCACTGCGCGCCTCGCCTGCACATCAAAAACATCGCCGTCCTTGAGCACGAGCGTCGTCTCTCTGCGTGGCTTGGGACGCAACACCGGCAATCCGGACGGATCATTGCTATCGGACTCCGGCGGCACGTGATAGGGTTGAGAATGATCATACTGGTCCGAATCGAACCGAGTTCGACCGCCGGCAGGCTCGACGGAATCCAGAGCTGCGTGCACACTGTCCAGCATCGCGTCAACCCCGCTCCCGGTAACTGCGGATATGAAGTGAAGAGTTCCCGCACCTTCCGGCGAGTCATCCCTGCGACCTCGCAACCGTCCTCGCCCAGACACCTCTTGACTACCCCCTTTCAGTAGTCCGAACTCGTCTTTGAACATCTCCTCCAGGATAGGAGCGATCTCGGATACTTCGGTGATATCCATCTTGTTGATAGCGACCACTTGTGGTTTTGCTGCAAGTTCCTCATTGAACATCCGCAGCTCGTCGTTAATCTGCCGATAGTCGCGCAGTGGATCGTCAGCGGAGCCGTCAATCATGTGGACCAGCGCACGAGTGCGTTCAACATGGCGCAGAAAGTCGTGCCCCAAGCCCACGCCATCATGCGCACCCTCAATAATACCTGGAATGTCCACCATCACAAAGGTCTGCCTGCGATGCTCCACCACACCTAGAACCGGTTCCAGAGTCGTGAATGGGTAGTTCGCCACCTTGGGCCGCGCCGCGCTGACCACTGATAGCAGGCTAGACTTCCCGGCGTTCGGCAACCCTACGATGCCCACATCCGCGAGCAGCTTCAGCTCGAGGCGCAGAGTTAGAGATTCGCCCGG
This sequence comes from Chloroflexota bacterium, assembly GCA_024648655.1. Lineage (GTDB taxonomy): Bacteria > Chloroflexota > Dehalococcoidia > Lucifugimonadales > JADFKI01 > Bin90. The sequence continues at coordinate 7,794 of JAGGDZ010000142.1, forward strand.
TTCGCCCTTCTCCGCAAGCAGCGGATACTGGTTCGTTGGAGATGCGAAGTATGCGTTGCCGCGCCCGCCTCCGCCGCCATTAGCAAGTTCAACAGTCTGCCCCGGCGCAGTCAGGTCAGCAATAAGGCGGGGCTTTCGGGAAGACTCACCCCAAACCTGTGTACCCACAGGCATACGTATTAGAACGTCATCGCCATCCGCCCCATGCTTGAGTGCAGAGGCACCATTGCGTCCGTTCCCGGCTACGAATCGACGCTGGTAACGAAACGAGAGCAACGTGTTTATATTTTCGTCGCACACAGCGATTATGTTTCCACCTCGTCCGCCATCTCCGCCATCCGGACCACCTCGAGGTACAAACTTCTCACGACGTCCGCTCACTACGCCGTCGCCGCCATTACCGCTGCTTATGTGGATAAATACTTTATCTATCATACTTCTATATGTCTTACAACATTAGTAATAAGCCTGTGGATAATAGGCATAGCTATCTCCATGTGACCTGTCTCCGTCGTGCATCGATGCCATCACGGTGTGGGCGAGCATCGTATCGGCAGCTGACGGATTCTTGCCATTCTAGCATAGCGTCCTGTTGATAGTTTGTTGATTGTGGTTGATAAGCGCTGGTGCAATGTGGATTAGACTTTTCTTGAATAGTTTCAACCACTGAGCAGGCACACTTGTGCACATGTGGCGCGAGTTATCCACGAAAACGTGTGGGTTATCCACGGAATTTAGACACACGGCATTGACTATGCGCACGATTTGGATGAGACGGGAATGGATGGATTGAGGACGACAGTGTCGTCTTACCCCGCTACCAGCGCTTCCCGTATCTGCAGAATGTCCCGCCGGAGCTTAGCATCCGCGTTCTGGTGATTTTCGATGGTCTTGCAGCCATGCAGGACGGTCGAGTGGTCTTTTCGCCCCAGCGCGCGGGCTATCGCGGTCGCGCCCATAGCCGCGTCTTCACGAAGGATGTACATCGCCACTTGACGCGCAAGAGCCGTCTTTTTGTCGCGCTTGCGACCGCACAACGTGGTTCTGTCCACGCCGAAGTGCGCTGACACTGCGTCAATCACTTCCTGCTCGGACGGCTGTCGCCGCTCACCGGCATCCTGCGCGTCAGCAATGACCTGATTGACCAGTTCCGCATCCAGGGGTCTCTGCATCAGGTCTGCGTATGCGACGACGCGGTTCAGGCTGCCCTCGAGTTCGCGTATGTTGCGATAGATGCGCGCGCCCAGCATTTCAATCACCTGTTTGCCAGGGTTGACTTCCATCTGATCTGCCTTGGCGCGCAGAATCGCCAGCCGAGTCTCGAGGTCCGGAGCCTGTATGTCCACCACAAGCCCTCCGCTCAACCGCGAGCTTATGCGCTCCTCTAGTATCTTGAGCGACGATACGGGGCGGTCGCTGGTTATCACGATCTGTCGATTCGACATGTGCAGCGCATTGAAGGTGTGGAAGAACCCTTCCTGCGTCTGCTCCTTGCCGATAAGGAACTGGATGTCGTCCAGCAGCAGCATGCCGGCGCTGCGGTACTTCTGTCGGAACTCTTCGGTCTTGCCCTCGCGAATGGCGCGGATGTACTCGTTGGTGAACTCTTCGGTTGTTGCATAGATCAGGCTCATGCCCTTGTCGAGCGCCTGCTGTCCGATGGCGTGCAGCAGATGCGTCTTGCCGAGGCCTACCTCCGAGTACATCACCAGCGGATTATAGACATTGCCTGGGTTGTCCGCGACGGCTCGCGCGGCGGCGTGCGCCAACTCATTCGACTTGCCCACAACGAAGCGCTCGAAGGTGTAGCGGCTATTCAGCGAGGGCGGTAGCGGCCGATCGGCCGGTCGCCCGTACTCGGCAGGCTGTTGGGGCGATGTCGAGGGTTGGAGCGGCTGTTCGATGTCATCTCCGACTGGCGTGGATGTCTCGGATTGCCCGCCATCCGAGATACCCGATCGCGAATTCACCCGAAAGCACACCGCAGTGGGTTCCCCGACGACATGCTCAATGGCGCGCTCGATGAGCGGGTACATACGATGTTCCAGCATCTCGGAGACGAAAGCGTTCGCCGTGCCCACCACGAATTCACCATCCACATGCGCCACGCCATCGGTGTCCTTGAGCCAAGTCTCGAAGGCGGGGCGCGCAACTTGTAGTTGCAACTCTCCTAACGCTGCGTCCCATATCTGACTTGGCTGCTGGGTGCGACTGGACAATCGAAAGTCCTTTCCCATCAGGGAAATCTGCGAACCCGTCATAAGTGCGAAAAGCCTAGTTTTCGGTCGCTATATCCCCGATGTGACGATGGTATCGAACCATACTATTGCCACAGAAACCCCGCCGCAACATGTCAAATGTTTCGTTCGATTGCCAAAATCCGCATGCCCTGCGTCAATAAGCAACAGAGCGATTTTTGAGCAATTTTCGACCACTGTTAATATGGCGTTGCTCTGCACAGAGGCTTCAAGAAACTCCACTTCTCGGCTATGCTAACTTATCGGCTATGCTAAAATAACGAAATTGAAAGTAGCCCGCCGGAGACTTGACCATGACGACGCCCACTACTAAAATGTCGCCGCTGTCGGATGCCGCTGAAACGCCTTGGTACGAACTCATCAACGACGCGCCGGAGCCGCCCGAGGACGCGATGCAGCAAGCCGATACGATTCTATACGTAATGTCCATACTCAAGGCGCGCTACGAGAACGACCCCACAACGCTCTGGTCGAACCAGACCAATATAATCTATGACTCCGATGTACCCGGCTCGGTCATCGTGCCGGATGGCTACATAGTCTTCGGAGTGGATGCTCGGATGATAGAGACGGAACGTCGCAGTTACCGCATAGACGAGTGGGGCATTCCGCCCTCATTCGTGTTGGGGGTGGCGTCCGAGAGCACGGCGAGCAGAGACTTGGTAGAAAAGCGCGAGATATACGCTCGGATGGGAGTTCAGGAATACTGGCGTCTGGACAAGCATGGTTACTACGGCGAGCCGCTGGTGGGTGAGCGTCTGGTGGAAGGTGAGTATGAAAGATTTGAACTGCACACCGAGTGTAACGGCGATACCTGGTCGCGCAGCGAAGTTCTGGGAGTGGACTTTTGCCAAAGGTTGGAGGACGGCTTAAATACCTTCAAGCTGCGAGACAGTGTTACTGGTGAATGGCTGGGCGACCTGAGCGAGGAAATTGCGGCGCACACGCAAACTGAATCTGCTCGTCAAGCGGCGGAAGCGCGGGCGCGGGCAGCGGAAGCTCGAAACAGAGAGATCCAAGCAGAACTGGAGCGCCTGCGCCGCCGGAGCGGTCGGCAGTGAACAGAGGAGCGGCTTGACCGCCGCGCCGCTCGAAGTTTTCACCGGCGAGTTTTTCGCCTTCGAGCAACCCGCAGAATCGCTCTATACCGAACCATCGACCGCCTGACCGTACTCCTAGAACATCCTGAAAGGCATGTCCTTTTCGGCGTCGTCGGTTACGATCTCAAGCAGTGCCGTCTGTCCCGACTCTACGATGCCGGCGCAGCGCTTCACCGCGCCCATGACGTCCTCCGGCTGCGTGACACGCTCACTGTATGCTCCCAGCGCCTCTGCCATCTTCACGAAGTCGCCACCGGTCGTCTTTGTGCCGTAAAGCTCGTGCGCCGTGGCGAAGTGCTCTGGCCTGTATATGCCCATCGACGAGTTGTTCAGTACGATAGTCAGAATCGGGATTTCCTCGCGCACTGCCGTCTCAAGATCCGTGCCGACCATGCCGAAGCCGTAGTCGCCGATGACATTCACGCACAGCTTGTCCGGCGACGCCAGCTTGCTGCCCATCGCCGCCCCCAGGCTATATCCAAGTTGTGTGGATTTGCCCCACGCTATGAAACCACGCGGCGTAACGGTCTTGTAGAAAGGAATCATCTGGTCGCGCGGGCTGCCGGAGTCGTGGTTCATTATCGTCTTCTTCTGGTCTATCGCCTTGGACAGGTCGTTGAGTGCGCGGTACGGGTTGATGGGCGTGGCGTCCGAGTGCATCTTGGGCAGCCAGTCCTGCATCCATTCTTCTCGCACCGCCTTGACTTCACCCGCCACATCGCCGCGCTCCACACGTTCGCTGCCACTCTCGGCTAGCATCGATCTTATCTCGTCTATGAGTTGCCGCATGATCAGCTTGGCATCGCCAACCACTGCCACATCCGGGGAGTAGTCCTTGTTCACATCGTTCTCGTCATTAGTTACATGTACCAGCACCTTGCTGTCGAACAGGTCCGCGCCGTAGTGAATGCGGGTGAAGCTGCACCCAATACCGAACACGACATCCGCCTTGTCCAGGTAATGTACGACCATGCCCGTCGTCGTGCTGGAGCGCGTGCCGAGCGACAGCGGATGGTCCTCGCGGAATGCGCTCTTGCCCGCCATTGAGGTCATCACCGGGGTCTGCGTCAGTTCCGCAAGCTCTTGCAGCTCGTCCCACGCCTCAGCGTACAGGACGCCCTGTCCCGCATGTATGACGGGGTGGGCTGCGCCAATCAAAATCTTCGCGGCATCGCTCACATCCTGTGGGTCGCCCATAGATCGTCTCTGCCGAACGGGAATGTACTGCGCGTCTCCGTTTGCCAGCTCGCCGCGTAGTATGTCGCTGGGAAGATCGAGCAGCACCGGACTCGGGCGTCCCATGCGAAGTTGGCTGAATGCGCGCCGCATGGCGTTCGGTATCTCCTCCGGCAGTTCGATCTTGCCGCACCACTTGACCACAGACTCGTAAGTGCGGCTGGGGCTGAATGTGGGATGAACGCCGGCGCGATTGCGGGGCGCGGACGCCGGCAGCAGCAGGATCGGCACCGAGTCGGCATAGGCTTGCGCTACACCTGCGAAGGCGTTTTCCGCTCCTGGACCGGCCTGCATTGAGAAGACGCCAGTGCCCCTGCCGTTCGTAACGCGCGTATATGCGTCCGCGAGGTTCACGCCCACGCGCTCTTGTCGGAATATCAGCGGACGGATGCCGGCTTTAGCAGCTGCCTCTTCCAGCGAGTTGAAGGGTATCACCCCCATGAAGTCCACGCCCTCTTGCTTCAGTATTCGTGCAACCAGGTCTGCGCCTGTCATGTCTTACTCCCTTGCCGGTAATTCGTTCGTACCGCCCAACTCTATCGAATTAGATTGAGAAAATATCGTCAACGTCCAGTCTGAATCCCGGTAGAAGCGGCGATACCAGCGTTTCGCCCAAGCCGTACACGCCTGCTGTTTCGTAGTCGTCTCCGGCAAGCGTCAGAACCTCCACGGATAAGTCGTCAACGTCCGCCTGCCAGTATTCCGGCACGCGGAAGCGGGCATACAGCTCCCGCTTTCGCACCTTGTCTAGATGCGCCGTGGACGGTGAAAGTATTTCAACTACCAGGTCCGGCGCCCCCCGGACGCCTTCGTCCACCAGTATGTGAGATCTCGCTTTGCTCACGAAGAGTATATCGGGCTGCACCACATTTATGTTCGACAGAATCACATCAGTCGGCGCATAGTACATTTCACCTAGCCGATTTTCTTTCACATAAATGTCCAGTGGCGTGCCGATGTTCCTTGAAGTTCCCTGATGCAACCTGCGCGGCGCAGCTACTATTATTAGCTCTCCGTCTATTATCTCGTAGCGCTCGTCTTCAGGCATGTTGCAGTAGTCTTCGTAGGTGACCAAAGTTCCGCTGCGTTGCGTTGCCATCTCGCGCCTCCCGTTTATTGTCTTAGTTGGTGCTTTAACGTCCGGAGTACACGCTGATTCTAACACGGATGTAAGCGGCATGCCCCAGGCTATAATCCCCTCAACTAGAATGGCTGGGCGACCTGAACGAGGAAGTTGTGGCGCACGCGGCAGAGCACGCGCAAATGGATGAACGGGAAGCCCGTCTAAAGATTGAGGCGCGAAACCGGAAACTTCAGGCAGAAGTGTGAGCGCCTGTGCCGCGGGCAGTGAGCAGGCTCTCAAAGTTCTGAACCGGAGTCATCTCAGCGAATCGCAAGCCACGCCATCGCCGTCTCCGTCGAGCCGGTGCCTGTCATTACCCGGCCCGCCCGCAGCGATGTAGAAAGCCTGCGCCTCTTCCCATGTATCGAAGTCGCCGCAGTCGCGGTCGGGTCCCTCCGGGTCGTAGCGCAGTGTGCCGTCCGGTGGTGGCATAAAGGCCGGTGTCGCGGCGGTGGGCGAAGGAGGAAGCAGGGAAGCGCCCTCTGCTGCGACTGTCACGAGCGAAGTAGGTTCGTCGCACGTCTCAAGCATTTCGCGCAGAGCGATGGCTTCGTCCAGGTTTGCCGTCAGCCCCCAGCTGTGCTTGATGGTCACCCAGTCGGTCGCGTACTGGCACCAGTATTCGACGCGCGTTGGCTTCCACTCCTCCGGTCCCTTGCTGCCCTTCTGCCGATTTGCCGATGCCTGCACCGCGATAAGGTGATTTGCGTAAGATAGGTCGTTGGCGTACTCCGCCTTGCGCTCCTTTGACCATGCCCAGCCTCCCGACCTGTGCGCGTTCTCAAGCGGCACCATATGGTCAACATCGAGATCGCCCGGCTCAGTGAACGACTTGCCGGTATATACGCCAAACCAGTCGCCGCTCTCCACGCGGCACTCGTCCACACTCTCATACACAACAGGGGTTAGAGATTCGGCTATGAGCGCCTCTTGGCGCGCGTCTTGACAGTCGCGGTCACCGTCGCGCCAGTGCGACCAGTCGCCGCGGTCGTACCCAGGTATGCCCGGCGCGGCAGGCGCAACGCCGATAGTCAGCATAACGCCGTCGCTGCCCGAAGGCGTCGCCGCTGCCGTTGGAACGCCTATCGGAATCGTCGCCGGTATTCTTGTCGCGATGGCGGACACTGTGGCTGCCGCTTCCGGGACGGGTATCGGCGCGGGCGGCAACGGTGGTTCGCTTACGCTGCAACCCACGGTAAGCGCGGTCAGAGCAAGCAAGCCAAATAGACATGACGGACGAAGAACCCTAACCATTCTGTGCATTCTATTAGACTCCGTTTAGAACAGGCTCATCTGCTGTTCCGGCGGCTTCTCTTCATCTGCAACGTCGGCGTCCGGCGGCATGGCGATGACCTCTTCGACGAGCGGCAGCAGGTTTCGGAAGTCGTTTTCCAGCGCAGGTCGCAGGCGTGGATTGTGCAGCGTGGCGGCGGGGTGATACATCGGATATATCATGCGCCCGCGCCAAGAGCGGGGTTTGCCTCGCTCGCGGCTGATGCTGCGTCCCGGGAAGAACTTGCCGAACGAGAAGCGCCCCAGCGTGACGATGACCTTCGGGTTGATAAGCCCAATCTGGGCGTCCATGTAAGTCGAGCACGCTTCCAGTTCACTGCTCAGAGGGTCGCGGTTGTTGTTTGGGCGGCACTTGACCATGTTCGTGATATAGACATCCGAGCGACGTAGTCCGATACCTGCCAGCAGGTCGGTCAGCACGTTGCCGGCAGCGCCCACGAACGGCAGACCCTGTTGGTCCTCGTTGTAGCCCGGCGCCTCGCCTATAAACATGATGTCCGCGCTCGTCGAGCCTGCGCCCGGCACGGTGCGGGTGCGCCGCTCCGACAGCGAGCAGCGTGTACATCCGGCAATCTGCTTTACGATGTCATCGTAGTCTGTCATGGCTCTCCTCAATTCCGGTCAGCGTCCGCCGCAAATCTGAGGATAATCGTAATCAGAGACCTCGCTTCGGGTCAATGCGGGTGAAGGCGCGATAGCGGCAATCGTGTTGCTTGTCGGCGTTCACCGGACGGCGTTCACCGGACGGCATAATGACCGCTTTCCAGCATACTGATATACTGGAGACACCCTATCTACTAACTGACATACCCACATACTGGAGGCAGCCCATGACACAACTAGCAGGCATATTCGGCTACCCGCTTTCTCATTCGTTGTCGCCGGCGTTCCAGCAGGCGGCATTCAACCACTACGGACTGGATGTACGCTACCTGGCATGGGAAACGCCACCTGAGGGACTTGTCGAGGAGGTGACGAAACTACGCAGCGGCGACTTCATCGGCGCGAATGTAACCATCCCGCACAAGGAGAGCGTAATTGCCCTGCTGGATGAGATTGACCCTTTGGCGCAGGCAATCGGCGCGGTGAACACCGTCGTCAAGAGCGCGGGGCGGCTCGTCGGACACAACACGGACGCGCATGGCTTCATGCGCGAACTCAGAGACGATGGAGGCTTCGAGCCTAACGGCAAGCGCGTACTGCTGTTGGGGGCGGGCGGCGCTGCGCGTGCCGCTGCGTTCGCTCTATGCCGCGAGGGTGTTGCGTCCATTACCATTGCCAACCGAAACGTCTCCCGCGCCGAGGCGCTTGCTGCCGCTCTGCATAACGACGCCGTGAGCGTGTTCGCTGCCGTATTGGACGATACAACCCTGGAACCCGTTGCGCTCGAAGCGGATCTCATTGTCAACTGCACATCGGTGGGAATGCGGCATGGAGACTCCGAGGGGCAGACACCGCTCTCCGGCGGCATAATATCCCACGAAGCGGTGGTATTGGACATGGTTTACAATCCGCAGAACACCCCATTCCTAGCCGGCGCTCGCAGTGCGGGTGCAACCGCGCTTGGCGGCATGCCCATGCTCATCTACCAGGGCGCGGCGGCGTTTGAGATGTGGACCGGCCAGGAAGCTCCGATAGATGCCATGTTCGCCGCGGGCAACGTCGCCCTTTTGAAGATGGGCTAGGGCTGGCGATGATCCGACAGAAGGCGGCAGTCCAAATTCAAACCGCAAACCTCCTGCGGCTAAAGCGAAGACTCCTTATTCGCCTCGCACTTCGCAGGTTCTCCAATACTGCGATATGCAGCTAATCGAGCGCTAGACAATCCATACCATATATGCACGACATAACATCACAATCTAGGCGCGAAGACGAACCTCCAATAGAAAGACTGCTGGTTCCCGTACAGCGGTTCATGGAACTCGAAGCCGGTGGCGGCATCGTGTTGCTCATCGCCGCCATCGGCGCATTGGCTCTCGCTAACTCACCCCTGAGCCAGGCATTCCGCGATATATGGGAGACTCACTTCGTCATCGGGCTGCAGGATTTCCGCTATGACAAGACCTTCCATCAGTGGATTAACGATGCCCTGATGGCAGTCTTCTTCTTCGTAGTTGGACTTGAGATCAAGCGCTCTCTCGTACTTGGCGAACTGGCATCGGTGCGCCGCGCCACTCTCCCCATCTTTGCCGCGATTGGCGGCATGGTCGTCCCCGCGGCAATTTACATCTTCCTCAACCACGACGGCGAGTCGATGAGGGGTTGGGGAATACCCATGGCAACCGACATTGCCTTTTCACTCGGCGTCCTCGCCCTTATCGGTTCGCGTGCTCCGCTGTCTCTGAAAATCTTCTTGACCGCGTTCGCAATCGTTGACGACATCGGGGCGATTACCGTCATAGCTGTGTTCTACACGGAATACATCAGCTGGGCAAACTTGGGCGTGGGATTGGCTTTGTTGCTGTGTCTTGTCGTCCTCAACGTCTCCGGCGTCACCAACACTCTGGTATATCTCATCGTCAGTGTCCTCGTATGGATAGCCTTCTTCGAGTCTGGAATCCACGCTACTATCTCCGGCGTTCTCATAGCGATGACGATTCCCATGAAGGTCAGGATCGATACGCAGCAGTTCGTGCGGCGCGGCAGAGCGCTGATGGACATCTTCGAGCGCGAAGGGCCAGGCGCCACACGGCGGGGACACTACGCGCTGACTACTACGAGACAGCGCGGCGTCCTGGAGGAACTTGAGGGTGCGTCCAAGGATGTCGAATCCCCGCTCCAGCGCCTTGAACACATACTGCATCCTTGGGTCGCATTTGTGATAATCCCCGTTTTCGCCCTCGCCAACGCAGGCGTCTCCTTGGGGGACGTCGGCCTGGATGGGCTGACTTCACCCGTAACGATGGGTATATTACTGGGACTTGTGGTAGGGAAGCCTCTCGGGATAGTGTTCTTCTCGTGGCTGGCGGTCCGGTTTGGGATCGGTTCAATTCCCAAGGACATCGGATGGCTGCAGATACTGGGGGCTTCGCTATTGGGCGGCATAGGCTTCACTATGTCAATCTTCATCACCGGTCTGGCTTTCGTGGATGAATCATTGATAGCGCAATCCAAGTTCGCGATTCTCATCGCCTCCCTCCTTGCCGGGACGGTCGGATATGTTCTTGTAAGATACAGTCGCGAAATTCACAGCAGATTCCTTTGAAATGAATGTGCGCCGCATATACCGCGCAGTCTTCACCTTCATTCGCTAGTTCCACTCGCATCTGCGACAGAGTTTGAAGCTGGGACCGCCTATTTTATTGCACTAACACGTGTAGGCAACTTAGAACACTTGTCTTGACAATGTTGCGGGCATCTGATATGTTGCAGGTGCGGGTCGCCGATGTGGGCGCTCCGCGATTCCACTGACAATAATATGCTACGGAGGCGACCATGCCGAGACGAAACGGGGCATCGAAGAGTAAGGGAGTCAATACGAGCGGAGACAAGGCGAAGGCGCTGGAGCTTGCGATTGGTCAGATTGACCGGCACTTCGGGCAGGGCGCGGTAATGCGGCTGGGGGACGCGATATTGGATAGCGTGTCGGGTGCGATCTCGACGGGGTCTATATCGCTGGATGTGGCGCTGGGCGTTGGCGGCGTGCCGCGAGGTCGGGTGGTCGAGGTGTATGGCGCGGAGTCGTCGGGGAAGACGACGCTTGCCTACCATGTGATGGCGAACGCGCAGTCCGAGGGGGGCACGGCGGCGTACATAGACGCGGAGCACGCGATGGACCCTGCCTATGCGGCGAAGTGCGGTGTGGATATCGAAGAGCTTCTGGTGTCGCAGCCGGATACGGCGGAGCAG
>JAGGDZ010000118.1 GCA_024648655.1 Chloroflexota bacterium
GAGCCATACTCCAGCTCGTAGTCGATGCTGTGCGTGATGTGCGGTAGCTTCCCGTGCTTGCGAATAAGTATCAGCGGCTTACCCATGCTGTACGCGAGCGGTGCGGCGAACAGGAACCCCCGAGATTCCACGCTCGCTATTGCATCGGGACGCAGAGGCTCGCACAATTCCCGCAGGCGGTCTATGGAGAACTTCAGCGCATTCGCATCGCCAAGCAGCGTCGTTATGTCGCGGAATACGATGCCGGGCTCCGGAAAGTCCGCTATGTTTCGTATGTAAGACTTCAGGTTCATTTTCCAGCCACTCGCGGCATGTCCGTTTTCGCCCGTATCTGACCGCCAGTGAATAATAATTCGCCTGTATTGCGTGGTCAAGGTCTTGACAAGCGGTTAACACAATGATTGGTATGGTGGTAGGATATACGGTCAAGAAAGCTGTGCCGCTTATAGAGTCGTCTCCGACCGCGCTGCCATCGAAAGGAAAGATACAGATGAGGCTACCGTTCCTAGCAGGGTCCTCCAAGTCAAGGCTGCGCTCAGACATCAACGAACTCCTCCGCATATCGCAGGAGTTCGGCGCGAGCGATCTGGACAGCAGGCTCGCCGCTCTGTGGTCGGGATGCTGCGAGGGCGCGGCTGACACGGTAGCGCAACTCTTCGTGCAGAACACCGACAAATCACTGGACTGGGGACTGAAGCGCCACCGTAAGCGCCTGAACGAGCAGCGTCTTGTCGCCATATACTGGTGGATGCTGCTATACCAGCTTGTGCTGTTCCGCAACAGAGGCATCGACGGCTACGACAGAATCGAGGATTTTGAAGAACTGCGCGAGGTTGCCAATCACCTCATAGATGAGTTCGTCAGGCTGCCGCACATCGGCGCGGCGAATCCGGGCCCCTGGCAGGAACACTGGCAACGCCAGGTGTCTCTTGAAGCCGCCCTCGACGTTTACAACAGTGTCATGGAGACGCTGACGCTCCGCATCAACACTGAGGCGCGTGTCATGCAGGTCTCGCTGTTTACTTCCGCTACCGAGCGCAGGTTCGCTACCGTCACCAGGACCTCGGTGACGGCAGTGAACACCGACGGGTAGGCGGGTTGCCATTACGGACAATCATCGTTCCGTAGCGCGAGAGCGAGCCGAAACAGAGGAACGAGTCAAGGAGACCGTCGGCGACTAGACACCAAGCAGACAAACGGACAGGATGCAAAAGATTATATCCCCCTATCCTGTACATCCTGTTAATTCCCCTTCTTGAACTCCGGTATCACATACTTGCCGAAGAGTTCGATCGACTCCATCACCTTCTCGTGCGGCACGGTCTCGGTCTGCATCATAATCATCATCTGGTCGATACCGATTGCTTCGTGCTTCTTAAGCGCCTCGATGCAACTATCCGGATTGCCCGCGATGACCACGCCACGGTCGCAGAGCGCGTCCGTGTCCAAGTCTTCCCATATTCTATGGGCTATGGCGCTGCCACCGGAGTAATCGAGGATGTCCTCTTTAATCTCTTCACCCTCTTCAACTTCGACATAGCGGGAGAAGTTCGCCTTAAGATGGTCCGGCACGCCGCCCCACTTGTCCAGAAGCTGAGCGTACACGTCCTTCTGCCCTTGCACGTATGGCCTGTCAGGTCCGAAGAAGTTCTTCAACGACTGCGCGCCCATCTCCTTAGCCTCGCGGTCGTTCTCCAGGCACACGCCGAGCGTGGAACTCGCCCACTGGTCGTTGACGAATGCGCCGACCGGATTCGCCTTCTTCACATTCTCACGGTACTGTTTGACATACGGTTCTAGCGAAGACGGCGCGCTTGAACCGAACGACAGCACGCCGATGCCTTTGGACGCCGCAATCTCGTAGGTCGCCGGTTGGAGCGCCGCGACCCATATCGGCGGATGCGGGTCCTGGTACGGCTTCGGCAATATCTGTCGCTCAGGAACCTGCCAGTATTTGCCTTCATAAGAGTACCAGTCACTCTGCCAGATGTTCGGCACCATCGAAAGCGACTCTTCCCACATCTCGCGGCTGTCGCGTGGGTCTATCCCCATGCCGGTCAACTCATAAGGTGCGGAGCGTCCCGTCCCGAAATCAACGCGGCCTTCCGAGAGGTGGTCGAGCATAGCAACACGCTCTGCCACACGGTTAGGATGGTGATACGGCAGAATAACTACGCCAAGCCCAAGCCGAATCTGCTTAGTGCGCTGGCTGAGCGCGGCATATACCAGGTCCGGGCACGGTGATGCCGAGAAGCCCGTCAGGAAATGGTGTTCCACGAACCAAAGGTAGTCAAACCCCACCTCGTCGGCGAGGATGCACTGCTCCATCGTCTCCTGAAGCACTAGATGGTCGTCCAGCGACGGCCTTTGCATCTCATATTGCAGCGCCAGTTTCATGTTTATGTCCTTTCTACCCCTCCACTTTCGAGGGGGCAGGCTCTATCCATCCTGTTAATCATAGGACGGCATCAGCCACCCGCTGCAACTCCGTATCCATCTCGTCCTCGGATTCGCACAGCTCCAAGCGCACGATGACGCGGTTCGCGCCCGCTTCCAGGTACGACTCCACGAGATCGCGCTCAGGCGGCTGTCCGTGGATGTTAATGGTCAGCGAACTAGGGTCGCGGTCATACTCTGCCGCGAGCGTGTCGAGCATCAAGCGGCTCTCGCGCACCTGCTCCGGCGTTACGCGGTTGGGCAGCCAGCCATCACCCCAGCGCGCGATGCGCCGCAGCACGTTCTTCGCCATGCCGCCCAGCAGAATCGGCGGGTGCGGCTTCTGCGCCGGCTTTGGATAGCACTGCACAGGCGGGAAGTCGTAGTATTTGCCGTGGAACTCCGCCTCGTCCTCGGTCCACAGCGCCTTGAGCGCAAGCGCAGCCTCGCGCGCCTGCGTCCAGCGGTGGTCAAAGTCGCCGCCCATCAGCTCCGTTTCCTCGCGGTGCCAGCCCGTACCGATGCCGAACAGGAAACGCCCCCCGCTGTAGAAGTCCAGCGCGGCGATGACCTTCGCCAGGACCAGCGGATTGCGCTCGGTAATAAGCGTGATACCCGTGCCCAGCTTCAAGTCCGTCGTCACGGCCGATGCGCGCGCAAGTGCGATGTACGGCTCGGTAAAATGCGCGTAAGTCCAGGGAATTATGCCATCCTCAGACCCCGGAAACGGGCTGTCGGACTCGACTGGGAGGATGGGATGCTCCGCAAACCAGATAGACTCGAAACCTAGTTCCTCAGCTCGCCGCGCCACGAAAGCCGGATCGACTGTGTAAGCGGGCAGCGCCATCGCTAAACCGATTTGTGATGTCATAAGAGTGCCTCCTTTGGTCCGGTCGAAGGTTGTATCGATATATTGTATCGATATAAGGATTGACGGCGATTCGCCTTTTGCCACAAACAGGATACTATCACAGACCGCCGACATATTCTCTCGTCAGTCTCTTGACTTTGCGGCGCAAGCACAGTATTCATTATGCATATTTCCAATTGAGGCTCGATAACCCTCAACAACCCCGACAAAAGCTGCCAATATATTTGGTTTGTACAAGGAGCACCCATGAAATACGACTACATCATCATCGGCGCAGGTTCGGCGGGCGCGATTCTCGCCACTCGGCTGACCGAAGACCCCAATACTTCCGTATTGCTGCTCGAAGCAGGCCCCGACTATGCAGACATAGACGACCTGCCGGAAGAAGTGAAGTACGGCTACGCATCCGCGACAGACATTATGACTAGCGACCACAACTGGCAGTTCACCGCCCGCGCCACCGAGCAGGCGCAGCCCATGCTGGTACCGCGCGGTAAGGTTACGGGCGGCTCCAGCGCCATCAACGGGCAGATTTTCCTGCGCGGCGTTCCTGACGACTACGACCGCTGGGCTTCATGGGGCAACGACGAGTGGACTTTCGAGAACTCGCTGCCGTACTTCCGCAAGCTGGAGACGGACACCACATACAGCGACGACTTCCACGGCACGGACGGGCCTATCATCTGCCACCGTTTCCCGGAGGAGCAGTGGCGCGGCGCATCGAAGGCGTTCTACGAGTCCTGCCTCGACTACGGCTTCGCCGACTGCCCGGACCACAACGCACCGGACACGACGGGCGTGGGGCCATTGCCGCTGAACAACCCGGAAGGCATCCGATGGAGCACAAATATCGGCTATTTGGGCTTGTCGCGCCATCGCCTCAACCTGACAATACGTCCGAACTGCCTTGTGCATCGTATCGTGTTCGACGGGAACAGGGCGACGGGCGTTGATGTGGAAAGCGGCGGTGAGCGCTTCGTTGTGGAAGGCGACGAGATTATTCTGAGCGCGGGCGCAGTCGGCTCGCCGCAGATTCTGATGCTGTCGGGCATCGGACCCGCAGAGCATCTCAGCGAAGTGGGCATCCCTGTTCTCAAGGACGCACCCGGCGTGGGGCAAAACCTGCGCGACCACCCCCTCGTCTATGTTACATGGAAGACGAAGCCGGAGTACGATCTTGAGACCTTTGGGCCGCGTATCCAGTTCGGTTTGCGCTACACAGCCAGCAACTCGGACCTCGAAAACGACATGATTGTCTATATGAACATCTTCGCCACCGGCCGTATCGACCGCGGCGGAGACCGCATGACACCAATTGGCATACGCATGATTATCGGGCTTGATCTTGCGGTGGGCGCGGGAGAGCTGAAATTGCAATCCGGAGATCCCAGCGTGCAGCCCATGCTCGACTACAATTACTTCCAAGAGGAGTTCGACCGCTCACGCATGCGCGAGGCGGTGCGTATATGTTCCAAGCTAGGCGAGCATGAGGCTTGGAAGGACATCATAGATGAGCGTATTGAGCCGCCGGACGAGGCGTTCGAGTCGGACGATGCGCTCGATGCCTGGATGATGAGCGAGGTTACGACCGGACACCACATCTCCTGCACGAACAAGATGGGGCCTGCGGATGACCCGATGGCGGTGGTTGACCAGTACGGCAGGGTGCATGGCTTGGAGGGTTTGCGCGTGGTGGACGCTTCCATCATGCCGGACTGCGTGCGCGCGAACATCAATGTGACCACGATGATGATAGGCGAGCGCATCGCCGACTTCGTGAAGGCGGGAAGTTAGCATAGACGCGCAGAGCCTGCCCCCTGCCCCGTGAAAGCGGAGGGATGGACAAGATGAGAGGAGAGCCGATAGATGGCTGATACACCACTGCACTACATGACCATCACCGAAGTGGCGGCGCTCATCAAGGCGCGGCAAGTCTCGCCGGTGGAGATTACGGAAGCGATGCTCCAACGCATCGAGGACATTGACGGCAAGTACAAGAGCTATGCCACCGTGATGGCTGACCACGCGGAAGCCGCCGCCAAAGCCGCCGAAGCCGAGATTGCCGCCGGCCAGTACCGTGGGCCTCTTCACGGCGTGCCATTTGCCGTCAAAGACCTCTGCTTCACGACCGGCGTGCGCACTATGGGCGGCAGCAAAGTATATATAAACCACATACCGTCATTCGATGCGACGGTGGTCACCAGGCTCAATGCTGCCGGGGCGGTGCCTCTGGGCAAGCTGAACCTCACCGAGGGCGCGATGGGCGGCTATAACCCGGCGCTGGAACTACCCCTGAACCCGTGGAATACTGCGCACTGGGCCGGGTCGTCGTCCAGCGGTTCGGGGGTGGCAACGGCAGCGGGGCTGTGCTTCGGCTCGCTGGGCAGCGACACGGGCGGCTCCATACGCTTCCCCGCAGCCGCGTGCGGCACTGTCGGGCTGAAGCCCACATGGGGGCGTGTCAGCCGGTACGGAGTGCTCGCGCTTGCAGAATCCCTCGACCATGTTGGCCCGCTAACTCGCAGCTCTGCCGACGCCGCCATAGCGCTTCAGGCAATCGCCGGACAGGACCGGAACGACCCCACATCGCTGCCCGCCCCCGTGCCGGACATGCTCGGCGGCATCGAAGGTGGCGTTAGAGGCATTCGCATAGGGCTGGACGAAAAGTACGCTACGGACGGCGTTGATCCCGAACTTGCCGCAGCGGTCATCGAGGGCGTGGCGGTCATGAAGGAGCTGGGCGCGGAGATCGTGTCGGTGCAGATGCCGGACGTGGACAACTACCTGTCCGCTTGGCCCGTGCTGTGCTCTGCCGAAGCCGTCGCCGCGCACAGAGAGAACTATCCCTCGCGGCGCGACGACTATGGCCCCTGGTTCCGTGGCTGGCTCGACATGGGCGCGGGCGTAAGCGGCGCTGACTATGCGGAAGCCAACAACCGCCGCGCCGAACTCAACGGGCTTATCCGCGACGCCTTCCAGAACATAGACGTCCTCGCATGTCCCACTGTAATGGGACCCGCGCGCCCCATCACGCCTGAAGAGATGTACGGCCCCATGAGTGGCGACAGGGGGACTTCCTTCCAGCGCTACACCGTGCCTTACGACTACAACGGCGCGCCCACAATATCGCTGCCGTGCGGACTCAGTGGCGATGGGCTGCCCCTGAGCCTGCAATTCGTAGGCAAGTCCCTATCGGAGCCGCTGCTGTGTCGGATTGGCAATGCCTATGAGCAGGCGACCGACTGGCACAATTTGCATCCGCCGATTGACGCCGACGGGAGTTAGGCGCACTCTTCCGCGTAGCCTTCCGGCGACCCTGCTGTCCCCTGTAATTGGGATGGTTTTTGGTTATGTCGCATTGGCTCTGTTGGTATTGCGCGATACTCAGTATGGATGAGACGGCATTTCCTTCAAGCTGGCGATGTCCCTTCTCATCTGATGGAAGAAGGTCAGGACTGGAGTGAAAGGAGTTATGCCCAGACTTGATGGAGTGGTGCTGACGGTCTGTCCCTAAGTGAGTTGACGGAGGCGTAATCGCGCGGCGTCTGAAACGGTAGGTTGCTGTGTCCTGTTCATACCTTCCGAAACTCCACACCGCCTTTGGGACGGTTACTGGGTGCGCGCTCAATTTCCTTTATGTAGTTTATCCGTTATAATTGCGCTGCGTAGATGAGCGCGAGCATCCGGAGGAGCGCCATGACAACCAAAGATTATTCGTTCACCAAATTTTCTCAGAACTCCTTCTATGAAGGGCTGAACGCGCAGCTCGTGGATATGGCGGATCTCGGCATGGACAAGCGCATCGTGGACCTTGCGTGCGGCACCGGGGGCGTAACCGGCCTGATTGTGGAGCGCCTGAATAACGCCCGGGAGTCGGTGGTTATCGCGGTTGACCATTCGGCAAGCGCGCTGAAGCAGGCGATGGAGAACCTGAAGGACAGGAAGGACGCGGCGATTCAGTTCGTCCACAGCCAGGTGGAAGGGCTGTCAGGCTCGCTCAAGGAGTCTGTCGATACGGTAGTGTTCTGCAACGCCATACACTATATCCCGGACAAGGATGCGCTGCTAGACGACATCGCCAAGTCGCTGAATCCGGGCGGCAAGTTCGCATTCAATACGTCGTTTTACGAGGGCAGTCACCCGCCGGAGAGCTTGGAATACTACCGCAAGTGGATGTTCAAGTCGATTCGCACTCTGCGGCGCGAGTACGGTCTGAGGCCGAGCAGATCGGAGAAGGTGGAGTCGCGTAAGCAGCTTACGGTGGAGCAGTATCAGGAGCTTCTCGAGAAGCACGGCATGACGATCGTGCGGCAGAATATAGAGACGGTGCAAGTTCCGATTGAAGGCTGGCTGGACATCAGCGGCTTTCAGGACTTCATCGAAGGGACTTTGCCCGGGGTGCCTCTGAAAGAGGCGAGCGAGGCACTGCAATCCGGCGTGCGGCAGACGTTCAAGGAGATGGAGATCACGCACGTGCCGCGAAGCTGGCTGGGGATCATTGCAGTTCGGAGCTAGAACTTACATCGATGGACAGGACAGGGAGGACTTTCTCTCCATCCACGCAACAGGCTCGGATAGACCTCACCACGTCCATTCGTTCGCCATCTAGTCCAGTATGAGCGACTCTTTGCTCTCCTTCCTAGCGTCCCCCTCAGGGGGACGGGACTGAGCGTGAATTCTCCATGACTCCTTTGTGGATTACCGATGCCGATGTCGAACGCCTGCTGAGCGTTGAAGAAGCCGTGCCGATGGTGGAGGCAGCGCTTCGGCAGCAGGCAGCGGGCGCGGCGACGAACATGCCGCGCGGGCACACGATTGCGGGGCCGGGCGTGATGCTGGCGCACATGGCGGCTGCTCTGCATGAGGAGGGTGTGTTCGGCTTCAAGGTGTATTCCATCGTTGACGGCAAGTACCAGTTTTTCGTGCTGCTTTACAGCGTGGATTCAGGCGATCTGCTGGCGGTGTTGGAGGCGAACCGGCTTGGGCGGAGGAGGACGGGTGCGGCTTCGGGTGTGAGCGCCAAGTATATGGCGCGCGAGGACTCCGCCGAAGTTGGCATACTTGGGAGCGGGTTTCAGGCGGACGCGCAGCTTGAGGCGATATGCAGTGTGCGCCCGATTGAGCGAGTGCGTGTGTACAGCCGCAATGCTGAGAACCGTGATGGCTTTGCGCGGCGCATGGCGGAGACGCTGGGCATTGAGGTGGTGGCTGTGGATACGCCGCGTGAGGCGGTGGAGTCGGCTGATATTCTGGTTACGATAACGAACTCGCGCACGCCTGTGTTCGAAGGCGCTTGGCTGCGTCCGGGTACGCATGTCTGCGCGGTGGGCGGAGCGAACGAGTATGTTACAGAATTGGATGACACGACGATTCGTCGGGCAGACTTCATCGCTGTGGACAGTATCGCGCAAGCAAGGATTGAGTGCGGCGAGCTGCTGATGCCCGCGTCGCGTGGGTTGCTGCTGTGGGAGCAGGTGAGCGAGTTCTGGCAGGTGGTGGGCGGTATGAAGACGGGAAGGCGTGCCAATGATGACATCACGCTGTTCAAGTCGCTGGGGATGGCGATGTGGGATGTGGCGGCGGCGAAGGTGGTGTATGACAAGTATAAGAACTTACATTGACAGTCAGGATGGATAGGATAGGGAGTTGTTGGTGAATACGATTCGGGCTATTACGCCGTTGGACGGACGATACGCGACTCAGGTTAGCGGTCTTGCGGAACATCTGTCAGAGTGGGCGCTGATAAAGCGGCGCGTGCAGGTGGAAGTGGAGTGGCTGGTGGAGATGGCGGGATGCACGGACATCTCGGATATGCGCTCGCTGACGGGCGCAGAGCAAGAGTTTCTACGCGGGCTGGTTACGGAATTCGACGACGACGCAGCTATGCATGTCAAGCGTATAGAGCGCACGACGAACCAC
Organism: Chloroflexota bacterium; assembly: GCA_024648655.1. GTDB lineage: Bacteria > Chloroflexota > Dehalococcoidia > Lucifugimonadales > JADFKI01 > Bin90. The sequence continues at coordinate 9,227 of JAGGDZ010000118.1, forward strand.
GACGTGAAGGCGGTAGAATACTATATTCGAGATCGGCTGGCAGGCACATCGCTGGAAGATGTGCGCGAGTGGGTGCATTTTGGCTGCACATCTGAAGACATCAACAACCTGTCGCACGCGCTGATGGTCAAGGGTGCGCTGGAAGAAGAATGGCTGCCGCAGGCAAAGGCACTTGTTGACGGCGTGGCAGCGCTCGCGGCGGCGACCGCCGATACTTCGATGCTGGCGTACACACACGGGCAAGCGGCGTCTCCTACGACACTTGGCAAGGAGCTGGCGGTGTTCGTGTATCGCTGGCGGCGGCAGATGTGGCAGATCACGAGCGCAGCATATCTTGGGAAGTTCAACGGCGCGGTGGGAAGCTACAACGCGCATGCGATCGCATACCCGGATGCGGACTGGCAATCCATATCGCGTAGGTTTGTGGAGCGGCTTGGCCTGACACACAATCCACTGACGACGCAGATAGAGCCGCACGACTACATCGCGGAGATATTTCATGCGCTGATACGATTCAACACGGTTACGCTGGACTTCGACCGGGATATGTGGTCGTACATATCGCTGGGGGTGTTTCGGCAAAAGGCGGTGGAGGGCGAGGTCGGCTCTTCCACGATGCCGCACAAGGTGAACCCGATCAACTTCGAGAACTCGGAGGCGAACCTGGGAATCAGCAACGCCCTGCTGGAGCATCTTTCGACCAAGCTGCCGGTGTCGCGGCTGCAACGGGACCTGACTGACTCATCGTCGCTGCGGAATCTGGGTCCTGCTATCGGGCACAGCTTCCTAGGGCTGAAGTCGGCGCTGCGCGGGCTGCGGCAGGTGGGGGTGGACGAGGGTCTGCTCGCATCTGAACTGGATGATGCATGGGAGGTGCTTGCGGAAGCGGTGCAGACCGTGATGCGAAAGCAGGGCGGTGAGGACGCATATGAGCTGCTGAAGGGGTTCACGCGGGGGCAAGACGTCACACAGAAGGACTTACGAGCGTTCGTGGCGGGGCTGGATCTGTCAGCGGACGACAAGGAGCGGCTGATGGCTCTGACGCCGGCGCGCTATACGGGGATTGCAGCGGAGCTGGTGGCGCGGATGGATGGGTAGGTTACCAGAGATAAGAACATTCGGTAAGTCCTGATTATTCGCGCTGGACTTGTGTGCAGGTGCAAGCGCATTGCGGTCGCCGGGAATGCTGATTGCATTTTTACCAGCGACGATGACCTACTTACAATTGGGCGAGTTCGAGGTGTGAACATAATGGCGCCTTCTGATTTCGCGGAGTATGAAGTATGAAGAGGAGAGCAGCGTCTGATGAATTCTGTAAGCCTGAGGGCTGTGGCGGTTGGGACCGCTCTGGCAATGATGTTGGTCCTGATGGCGTTGACGTTCGATGGCGTGGAGGCGAACAGCGGAACGAAAGGCTTCATGGGCAGCGGATCAGGCAATTCGGTGATTGTCGATATGGGGGAGTGCGACTCGACGGGCAGATGCCGCATAGAACTTGAGGGAGAATTCGACGCGGGGGAAATGGGCGCAGGGACGGTGAAGTTCATCGTCCATGACGATTGGTCGGGAGTGACGGGACGGCACGGCTCGTGCAGCACTCAGGC
>JAGGDZ010000037.1 GCA_024648655.1 Chloroflexota bacterium
CTGGAAGAATGCCATCGCCACGGCGATAATCAACACCATCTCCCAGGGTATTCCCGCGATCATAAGCAGACCGAGGAAGAACACGTACACGACCGCGAGCATCATCATCGTGAAGCCCATGCGGAAGGTCAGCTCCAAGTCTCGACCGTAAGTCCTTTGTCTCATCTCATCCTCCTGAGTGAACCTCACTATATTATACATAATGGCATACATAAAGGCTTATCGCGCGTGGCGGGCACCTGCTACCATGAATCGTGACCGACTATACACCGACATTTCAGGAATACCATGTGCCCGAACTGGCAGACAATAGGTCATGACAAGGCAATCGGAACGCTCATCCGCAGCCTGGAGAGCGGGCGTATGGCGCACGCTTGGCTGTTTGCAGGTCCGGCGCATGCGGGCAAAATGACGCTCGCTCTCGATCTAGCCCGTCTGGTGAACTGCACTTCGGAAGCAGTCGGCAACAAGCCGTGCGGCGAGTGCCGCCAGTGCCAACGCATCACGAACTCTCTGCACGCCGATGTCAGAATCATCTCGCAGGGCGGCTCGGCGGGAGGCACGGCGCGGCGCACCGCCATCAGCGTGGAACAAATAAGAGAGTTGCAGCGAGAGGCAGTTCTGAAGCCCTACGAGGGTTATTATCGAGTCTTCATCATCGAGGACGCAGAGAACTTTACCCAGGAGGCCGCGAATGCCCTGCTGAAGATGCTCGAAGAGCCGCCGGAAGATGTCATATTCGCGCTGCTCGCGTCAGAAGTGCGCGAGAACAGCGAGGACGATTCCGCAGAGCATATCACATACTCTGCGGAGCGCGAACAGAACAGGGTGTCCGCTCTGCTCGAAGCTGTGCCGCAGGTCGGCGGCATCTTGCCCACGATACTCTCGCGCTGCCAGACGCTCGAACTGCGTCCTTTGCCGGCGTCCACAGTACAGCGTGAATTGGAGCGGCGCTTCAACCTGCCGTCCGGCGAGGCAACCGAAATTGCCCGCCTGTCAAAGGGTAGGCTCGGCTGGGCGCTCCAAGTCGCTTCCGACCCGCATGCACTAGCGCCGCGCAGTGATCGGCTTGACGAAATCGAAGCCGTCCTCACAGGCGGGCTAGACGAAAAATTCGCATACGCCGAGCGGCAGGCAGCCTCATTCGGGAGAGGGCGCGAAGCGGTATATGATGAGTTGCAGCTTTGGCTCGACTGGTGGCGCGACGTGCTGGTCATACGTGAAGGAAACGACGACTTGGCGCTCAATCTTTCGCGGCTAGGTGCTCTGAAAGCGGCCGCATCAGGTTGCACATCTACGCAGATTGTCAGCGCCATCCGCGCCATACAGGAGACCACGTCGATGTTGGAGAGCAATGTCAACCCACGCCTATGCATCGAGGGCATGATGCTGCGAATGCCCCATCTGCCCCAACTGGAGACTCAGACTGCGGAAGCGCAGACTTCCGGCGCTTAACCTGGGAGGAAGATATGCCTGCACTTGCCGGAGTACAATTCAAGCCATCAGACAAGGTGCAGTATTTCGACTCAAACGGCATAGATCTCGCTGTCGGCGAGCGCGTCATCGTCGAGACATGGAGTGGCGAGCGGGAGGGCGTGGTCGTCATCGCGCCGGAACAGGTGCTGCGCTCCGACCTGCTGGGACCGATGAATGCGATCCTGCGGAAGGTGAAAAGCACCTAATGCAGACAGCTCCCTCGCACAGTGGCGAGAGAGCTGTTTGCCGGTATCCTCGATCTAATGCAATTCGCTGCCGCTATTCCTGATCCGTATCGTTCTCATCTTGCTCCATGTCCTCGAGGGAGAGTTGGCGGTTAGACGTCTGTATATTGGCATCGAGCTTGACCGCCCCGTTCTTTGGGGAATCGGAGGGCTTGTCCGCGCTCTCGGCGGAAGGCTTGGCGGCGGCGGACTTGCCATTCCCCGTTGCGCTTGCGCCGTTGCCGTCGAGGTCGCCGACGCAGGCGATAGATGCCACGGCGTCGCCCTTTTGCAACCTGAATATGGTCACGCCTTGCGTCTTCCTGCCGATGGTAGTCTTAATCTCCGAGAGGTTAGTTCTTAGCACCTGCGCCTGCTCGGACACGAGGTAGAGTTCTTTGCTGTCGTCCACGACCTCGGCTACTGCGACCGGACCCGTTTTCCG